>CAZQOH010000029.1:0-14658 GCA_964594355.1 uncultured Desulfobacterales bacterium | reverse complement strand
TAATAACAATTGAATTTCAACGAAGCGAATGACATATGGCAAATGAAAAAACCCAAAAGCGCAGATTGTGGCCACTAACTTGGCAATGTAAACTGTGGTTCACCAAGCATAAATTTTCCCTGAGAAATCCAATCTTTTAGAATTTCAGAAATCTCACGTGCCTTTACTGTGCTGGAGAGCGGTACGGTTTGTACTTTCTTACCTTTAAAATTTATAAAGCCGCTTTTAAGTTCTGCGTAGCTAACCTGGCCGTAACTTTTTGAAATACCGTTCCAATAATCGTATCCATAATCGACAATCTGTGTAAACAAATCCTCATCCGATATCGCAGTGTATTGAACAATTTCTTCGTTCAATATAGGAATAGGGATGCCAAGACCCACGGCCAGAGAGCATCCATATCCCTGAAGACTCACTCCCACAAGCCAGTTAGGATTCATCTTTTTTAAATCTCCCATAACCCACAGAGTCCCGGCCGGTGTAATAGGAAATCCTTTTTTTGTTCTTTTAACAGAGGGTTTGTGCTGTGTGCCGTACCACGTAACATACCCTTCTCCACCACCTAAAAAAATTCTGGTTCCAAGACCGATAGTTTTGTAATAGGGATCATTAAATAAAGGGCTGAGTTGTCCTGCAGAGCAATAATTTGCATTTCCCGCCTTGGGTTTTAAGACTCCCATGTATGTATAAACTGTTTTGTTAGTCAAATTTACGGCGCAGTTGTAGTTTTGATAACCGTTTCTCGGGTTGCAAAGTGTTGCCTGGGGAAGTGCGCGCAGAGTAATCTCCTTTTCGAGCATACGGTTTGGATAGCAGTCTGTTCCATAAGCCGTTGCTTTTAAATGCACCTTTTTCTTTGCAACAAGGTCCTGAATCACGTGACCGCCGCCATATTTAAATTCGCCGGGATAGACTTTGTTTAACGGATCATCTTCACATGGCTCCGTGGCACCAATATAACAATCTACAGCAGCCACCCCTCCATAGGCCGCCACTTTGTTCATCCAAATTTTTGATGCTTTTATAGTAGGAACAGAATGCCCGAAATTGATAAATGCTCCCGACGAACACATGGGTGCAAAAGTGCCGGTAGTTACAACATCAACATGCTTTGCAGCTTCAACCGGTCCTTCATTTTTAACAATGTCTATAATCTCTTCGGCTGTAACAACAACAACTTTGCCGGATCTGATCTTTTCATTGATCTCTTTGTATGTTTTGTTGATTTTGTTCTTTTTCATCCTATTTTCTCTCCTCGCACATTAACTCGATAGATAGGGCCAAACATAGTAACTTCTCAAAAAGTTATGTTAAGCGCTGCGGACCATCCGTTTTGGTTTCGCTTGGATTACGTGGTGGCCGGTAATCGGTAATCAGTGATCGGTTGTCGGTGACCGATTACTGATTACCTGATCACTACAAAACCCTCAATTTTTGAAATTCGAAATCCGAATTACGAAATCCGAAACAAATTCTAAATTCGAATGTTCAAATGCTCTAAACAACCGAATACCGAGGCTTTTGTTTTGAACATTGAAAAATTTGATATTCGATATTGTTTCGAGTTTCGAGTTTCGAATTTCGAATTTTTGCCTGAACGGGAGTTTTCGTTCAGGCACTATTTATATTAAAGCTGGCTCAATCGGATATTACTGCATCAATTTTAGCGGAAATATTGTTTTTTATCCAGACGGCATCCCACCATTCAATGGGATTGACAAATGTATTATGAACCAACATGGCAAGATGAAGGTGATCACCACCGGCAAGCCCTGTCGATCCGGTCCGACCAATATTTTCACCTTTTGATACAATTTGACCCTTTTTTACATCAGCCTTGCTTAAATGAGAATACATACTTAGCAATCCAAAACCATGATCGATAATTACAGTTCGACCGTAAATACCCATATATCCTGCAAACACGACCTTTCCCTTGTTCGATGCAGGAACCTTTGAATGTGATATAGAAGCCAGATCAATACCGAGGTGAGTCTGATGATCGATGATACGGCCTTTATATTTATATGTACGATAGTCAGCGAAACCTGCTCTCCTTGCCGCCTGTGGAAGTCTTAGAAATCCTCCATCCCAGTATATAACTTTTTCAGTCTTTTCCCCTAATTCTGCTATCTCTTTATAATTTTCTTCACGCATTTTACGGTTAATCATAAGAAAATTATCTACCACAGACGTCTTGGAATCCTTTGGCAAATATGATTCAAATTCGGGTATCTTCCAATTTAGGAATTTGTCTGAAATATTAATAACATCTTTTTTAAATTTTTTCTTCTTTATATAATAAGGAAAACCCGCTCTCGTACTGTTCCCAGCCTTATCAATTGCTTTGGCAAATATCTGTGTTTCAGGTCCCTGCTTGTAATAAAACGCAATAAAGGCTAAAAAGATATCTTGATCCTTAAAGTATCCTGAATGTCCGGGGAAAAAGTTTTCCCCAACATAGACACCGCTTTTTGGACATTGTTCAGATATTCTATAGATGACTAAGCCGGCCCCTCCTTGAGATAAATTGTGAGTTTTACTCAATATATCGATCTCAGGTGGCATCGTATCTATCATTATATTATTTTCAACATACGCCCTGTTTCCGTTTCCCAATCCACGCCAGGAATAATCCCATGAAACTATTCGTAAAATTGCTTTTCCATCGGTAATTCCCAACTTTTTTGGTTCAATCAGGATATTAAAGGACTCTTTATGTATTTTCCAGCCACTAAAAAGCTCCGGAAAAGGAAATTCTTTTTTAAATAAATCAATTTCTTCGCCGTCTTTTAAAAGACCTATCCATATCCTTCGAATACTGCTTTTTTCATCAGTCACACTAACTTTAAGCTCATAGGACACCCCTATTGAGGAGGATGGTAGTTCCAGTTTAATAGACGGGTCCCCACCTTCCAACCGTAACATTAAGATCCAAAAAATCGACAGGACAACACTTAGACCCGCGAGTACAGCTAGTAGATACTTGATATTTATTGTTTTAGTTTTGTATTTCAATATGTTACAAGCCATCCTTTCTATATGAATTTAAAGGCACAATAACAGCAAAAAAAGAGGTAATCAAGGTATGTTTTTATGTTTTTTTCGTTTCTTGACTTTTGGCTGTGTGCACGATAAATTGTAAAAAGAAGTTTGCTAAGAAAGCAAGAAAATACTAAAATACGAAAACATAATTTTTTATAATTTTAAAAAGAGTGACTTGCAATATTATGAGCAACATTGTTAAAATAGATGATATCTTTATTGGGCAGGGACATCCTCTTGTTCTGATCTCTGGTCCATGTGTGATAGAAGGGTATGATACCACTTTCGAAATTGCTTCATTTCTTAAAGAACTTACGCAAAAACTGGACATACCTTTTATATTCAAGACCTCTTATGATAAAGCAAATCGCACATCCATAAATTCCTTTAGAGGTCCGGGAATAGTGGATGGGCTCAATATCCTTAAGCGTATCAAGTCGGAGCTTGGTATAAAAATACTTTCAGATGTTCATAGAATTAATGAAGTCGCTGACGCGGCGTCAATTCTGGATATAATACAAATTCCCGCTTTTTTGTGTAGACAGACCGATTTTATTATAGAAGTTGCAAAAACGGGAAAGCCTGTGAATATCAAAAAAGGGCAGTTTCTTGCCCCATGGGATATTGCAAATGTTGTAGAAAAGGTAACATCCACTGGAAACAATCAGATTCTACTCACAGATCGTGGAACAATGTTTGGATACAACAACCTGGTTGCTGATTTCCGTAGTATAAAAATAATGCAGGATACAGGTTGGCCGGTGATATTTGATGTAACCCACAGCATCCAGCTTCCGGGAGGGGCCGGTACGAGTTCAGGAGGGCAGAGAGAATTTGCACCAATTCTTGCCAAAGCGGCAGTTGCTGCAGGGGCAGACGGAATATTTATGGAGGTTCACACAGATCCTGACAAAGCGCTATGTGATGGTCCAAATTCATTAAAGATTGACACCCTCTTTGAGTTGCTTCTCCAGCTTAAGGCTATAAAAGCGGCATTAAATATAACCTAAAACCTAACCCGGATAAACCGGAAAGAATAGCCACAAAGGCACCAAGACACAAAGAATAGTGGCAAAAACATTTTGATAGATAAGTACTAAAACTTAATATCATAAAAAGATGAACTTTAAAGACCCAAAGATAGAGAATAAACTGAAACAAATAAAACTCCTGCTTCTTGATGTGGACGGAGTCCTTACAGATGGAAGTATTATTTATAACGACAATGGTATAGAAACAAAAACCTTTAATGTAAGGGATGGCTTCGGTATTAGACTCCTTAGGGAATCAGGGATAGAGGTGTGTATTGTTACTGGCCGGAGTTCTGGCGCCCTGCATCACCGGTGCAAAAATCTTGGTATTGTTCATATATTCGATAATGTGCGTAATAAGGATCAAGTTATGGACTCTATCCTGGAAAAAACAGGAGTAAAGGCTGAAGAAGTTGCATTTGTTGGTGACGATTTGCTTGATCTTCCACTTATGAGAAAAGTCGGACTTTCTATTGCTGTTGCTGATGCCCACGATATTATCATTAAAAATGCATATATGGTTACATTGAAAAAAGGCGGAACCGGGGCTGTAAGAGAAGTTTGCGAGGCAATACTGAAAGCCCAAGGGCTTTGGGAAAGAAACTTGAAACGTTTTTGCTAATGCTTTTTTTTGAGAAAAATAAATCCAAAAAGTTAAAATTTTTTTTATTATCAATTATTGCCATAACATTATGTTTAATAACTGCGGCTTTTATTGGTTATCGACGTATTTTAAACAAAATTGAAAATCCCATTTTATCGTCTCAAAACCAAGCAAGTTTATCAATCAACAGGGTTCATCAAACTTCAATACGAAATGGGATAAAAGAATGGAACCTTGACGCAGGTTCAGCACAGTACATGAATTCAGAAAAACAGGCGATTTTTAAGGATCTATCAGTAACTTTTTTCCTTAAAGATGAAAGTGAAGTTTATCTTACAGCTGATCATGGAATTTTGCAGAGAGATTCAAATGACATTGAAACATCAGGTAATGTTGTTGTAACAAATGGAAATTATAAACTCCAAACTGAAAATCTGTATTACGAGCACAAAAATCGTAAAATTTATTCAAAAGTTCCAGTACAAATTACCGGGAATTCGTTTCATTTTATTGCCGACTCCATGACTTTTGATTTAAAAACGAAACAAACTTTGCTTGAAGGCAAAGTTGAAGGGGCTTTTAGAAAAAATGTTGCGCTATAATCAAATTATTTACCGTCTTTTTGCTTTTTTTTCTGTATTATTTATATTGGGAACAACCCTTAGTACGGCAATTGTATTTGCTGATGATAAATCTTTAGATACCGGCAATGATAATAAAGACGAAATGATCTTTATTACTTCCGATAAACTGATTTCTGACAACGAGGCCGGTTACGCTGAATTTATTGGAAATGTCAGAGTAGTCCAGGGAACTGCAGTGATAACGGCAAACAAACTAAAGATTTATTTTAATGAAGGTTTGGATAATAATAAAAATATTATTGCAAGTGAGGAATCAATAAAAAAGATAGTTGCAAATGGTAACGTAACAATAAACTCTGACAACAGAACCATGAAGACTGAACATGCGGTGTACACAACAGCGACAGGGATTGTTGTTTTGTCAGGTGCTAATTCAAAAATAATAGATGGAAATAATTCTATTTCGGGTTCGAAAATAACCCTATTTCGGGATAGTGGGCGAATGCAAGTTGAAAGTGACAGCGATAAACGTGTTGAAGCTTTGATACATTCCGGGAAAGAGGGTATAAAATAGTATATGACAACATTATCTCTTCAGAATTTGGTCAAGATCTATCATGGAAGGCAAGTTGTAAATTCTGTAAACCTGGAAGTTAATAGTGGTGATGTTATTGGTCTTCTCGGTCCAAATGGTGCTGGAAAAACAACTACTTTCTATATGACTGTTGGAATGGTAAAGCCTGATAGTGGAAAAGTTTTCCTGGGAAATGAAGATATCACAGATTGCCCAATGTATATAAGGGCGCGCAAAGGGGTCGGCTACCTGCCCCAAGAACCTTCAATATTCAGAAAACTTACTGTAAAACAAAATATTATGGCAATCCTTGAAACATTGCCTATTTCTAAATCAGAGCAAGAGGATCGCACAAATTTGCTTCTTAACGAACTGGGTATTAAACATCTTGCAAAACAAAAAGCCAATTTACTTTCAGGTGGCGAAAGACGACGCCTCGAAATCACACGCTCACTCGCAACAAATCCATCTTTCATTCTTTTGGATGAACCATTTGCCGGGATAGATCCTTTGGCAGTAATCGATATTAAAAAAATAATAGGTCACCTTAAAAAGCGGAGTATCGGAATCCTTATCTCTGATCATAATGTAAGGGAGACTCTTGAAGTCTGCAATAAAGCGTATATACTAAATGATGGAAAGGTTATTGAATCAGGCTCTCCGGATAAAATAACTTCAAGCAAAACCGCCCGTCGCATATATCTAGGGGAAGAGTTTAAATTATAAGATGGCAATAGAACTAAGACAACAACTCAAGTTATCCCAGCAGCTGATCATGACCCCACAGCTCCAAATGGCTATTAAGCTATTGCAGCTGTCAAGGCTTGAGCTTGTGGATACAATACAGCAGGAACTTGAGGAAAATCCGGCTCTGGAAGAGATTCAAGAAGTTGCTACAAAAGAACAGCCGGATAAGGAATCCGAAACCGAATCTACTGACCCACCTCAGGAAAAAGAGGTCACAATTGAAGAAAAAATACGTGATGAAATCGACTGGAGTAATTACATCAATGAATACAATTCATCCGGTAGAACCCATTTTGAATCCGAAAGAAAGAATTTGCCCAGGTTCGAAACCTTTGCAGCACGTAAAGAATCTCTGAGTGAACACCTTCTTTGGCAATTGCTTATGACATCACCTACAGAGGAAGAAAAAAAGATAGGTAGCCTAATTATCGGCAATCTTAATAAAAACGGATATCTAGATGTATCTTTAAAAGAGATTATAGGCACGAGTAATTCTTCGCCTGAACAAGTAGAACAGATTTTATCCTTAATGCAAACTTTTGACCCGATTGGAGTATGCGCTAGAGATCTAAGTAAGTGTCTCCTTATTCAGGCAAAGCATTTAGGCTTTGATAATAATATCGTAACCAATATCATTACCAATCACATCAGCGATCTTGAAAATAAGAATTATAAGGCCATTGCCAAGGCTCAAAAAGCAAGTATGGAAGATATAATTTCGGCAGTTAATGTTATCAAAGGGCTTGAACCAAAACCTGGGCGAAAATTTAGTGATGAAGAACCGATATATATCAATCCCGACATTTTCGTCTATAAATATGAAAAAGATTACGTGATAGTATTAAACGACGATGGAATGCCAAAACTTCGGGTTAATCCCTTTTACAAAAATGCCATAAGTCGGGGTGAAAGAATTTCAGATAAGACAAAAGATTACATTCAAGATAAGATGCGTGCGGCGACATGGCTTATTAGAAGTATCCATCAGCGTCACAAGACAATCTATAAGGTTATGGAAAGCATATTGAAGTTTCAGCAAGATTTTTTTGAAAAGGGTGTAGCATATTTAAAACCAATGGTATTAAGAGATATCTCTGAGGATATAGAAATGCATGAGTCTACAATTAGCAGGGTTACAACAAACAAATATGCCCATACACCACAGGGTACTTTTGAATTGAAATATTTTTTTAATAGTTCCATAAAAGGCCTCAATGGCGAGGCAATTGCATCTGCAAGCGTGCAGGAAAAGATAAGACAACTAATTGCAAATGAAGATCAAAAAAAACCTTATAGCGATAGAAAAATCACGAAAATTTTAAAGGAGTCAAATATCAATATTGCCCGCAGAACCGTAGCCAAATATCGAGAAGTGATGGGAGTACTTTCGTCAAGTAAACGCAAATAATTATAGGGGGGTTTTTGCATGCAGACATCTGTTACTTTTAAAAATCTTGATTCTTCAGAAAATTTAAAGTCATACGTTCGAAATAAACTTAATCGGTTGGATAAATTCCTTGACAATTTTGCGGAAGCAAATGTTGTTCTTTTAGTTGAAAAGTTTCGACACATAGCTGAAATCAATATTACTGGTGATAGATTAACTATAACCGGCAAAGAAGAAACAGGCGATATGTACTCGGCAATAGATATAGTTATGGACAAACTAGAAAAACAGATAATAAAGAATAAACAAAAAATTAAGAAACGCAGAATTGGATCGAGAGCTATATCAAAAGGAATTATGGATGAAGATATAAATCCCGTGTATGATGAAGGTGAAAAGCAGGTCCGGGTTAAAAATATCGAATATAAACCCATGGATGTTGAAGAGGCGATTATGCAGATGAGTCTTGTAAAATATAATTTTCTGGTATTTACAAATGCCAGAACCGAAAAAATCAACGTCCTTTATCAACGCAATGATGGTCATTATGGACTGATTCAGCCCAGTAACTGATATAGCATCCCAGTTTTATGGACACAGATAAACACAGATACGTGCGGATGATTGAAGATTGAATCTGTTAAATATAGAGTTTATATCTGTTGATATCTGTGAAAATCTTTTTCCGAATATACTTATTTTGTTGGTGAAATTGAAATGAAAATTCTTGATGTTTTGCACAAAGAAGCGATTCTTGCTGATCTTGAAGCACAAGACAAAAAAGGAATTCTCGAAGAACTTGTAGTTCCGGTAGCCCGTATTCACAGTGTAAATCATAAGGATCTTGTACGTGTGCTCATGGAAAGAGAACAGCTTGGAAGTACCGGTATAGGAGGAGGCATCGGAATTCCCCACGGTAAACTGAACGACCTTAAATCTCTGGTTCTCGGGTTTGGTCTAAGTCGCCAGGGAGTCGACTTTGAATCTATTGACGGTAAACCGACCCACATCTTTTTCCTTCTAGTAGCACCGGAAGATTCAACTGGTCTTCACTTGAGAGTGCTTTCTCAGGTTTCCAGGGCTCTTAAAAATGAACTTTTCAAGGAAAGACTGCTAAATGCCGCAGATAGAGATGAAATCGTTTCCGTAATTAAGGAGGAAGACGAAGAATTTTAAACAGTTCAAATGATTTAAAGTGACTAATTTAAAAATAATCATTATTAGTGGGCGTTCTGGTTCTGGTAAGAGCACTGCAATTGCAGCATTTGAGGATGCAGGGTTTTATTGTGTTGACAACATGCCGGTTGTTCTTCTTCCAGAGTTTTTACAACTACCAATCGAAAGGGCCGCTGAAATTGCAGGGCTGGTCTTTGTGATGGATTTGCGAGAAAAAGGTTTTCTCTCAGAGTATGCATCAGTATTTGAATCTCTAAAAAAAAATGGATACAAATACGAAATCATCTTCCTTGAAGCTAACGAAGAAACCCTGTTGCAACGCTATAGTCAGACACGGAGACATCATCCTTTGTCTCATGGTAAAAGCCTTCTGGAAGGCATACGGGCTGAAAAGGAGAAGTTGAAGAATCTGAGAAAGAGAGCCGATATAGTGATAGATACTTCTTTTTACAATTCACATGAACTGAAAGCCGTTATCTTCGGTATTGCGCAAAAAAGCGTAAAACTTTCACAAATCAGGATTAATGTTATGTCGTTTGGCTTCAAATACGGTACTCCTAACGATGCCGATCTGATCATAGATGTTCGTTTTCTTGCAAATCCTTTTTTTGTTCCTGAACTAAAAAACCTGGATGGGGAAGCTGAAGAGATCAAAAAATATGTCTTAAATAATAATGACACACGTGTATTTCTCCAAAAATATCTTGATTTGCTTGACTATTTAATCCCCTTGTATGAAAAGGAGGGAAAAGCATATCTAACAATCGCTGTAGGATGTACAGGGGGTCGACATCGCTCAGTGACTATAGCCCGATCAATATTTGAGCAGATAAACAGACAAGGGAAACAGGTTGAAATAACCCATCGGGATATTGACCAGGAGACGGATGACGGATGACAGAGGGCGGACGACAGAAGACAGAGGACAGAAAACAGAAGACGGACGACAGTAAAAATCAGAATTCAAATAGTGTCTATATGGAAGGGGTTATATGATAGGTATAGTCATTGTTACACATAAACAGCTTGGAGATGCACTACTTGATGCTGCAGGATTCATCCTTGGCACCAGACCCGAAGCAGTGGAAACTGTTTCAATAGATATAAACGAGAACGCCGAAAAATTGCGTAAAAACATTGCCGAGGGAATCAAAAAAGTCAAAGGGAAAAAAGGTGTACTCATCCTTACGGATATGTTTGGAGGCACTCCTTCCAATTTAAGCTATTCATTTCTTGAAGAAGGACATGTGGAAGTCATATCCGGGGTTAATCTACCCATATTAATCAAAGCCGTCACTTCTCGAAAAGACACGGAACTCAGTAAATTTGCCGAACACCTTGAAAAATACGGAAAGAAGAGCATATCGATGGCGAGCGGAATATTAAAAGGAAACAAACGGGGTTAGGCTATCAATTGCAGATTGCAGTTGGTAGAATTCCTTAAATCTGAAATCTTCAATTAATTTAATTGCTTCAAGTTGATTAAAATTGATAAACTCGTAAAAAGTTGTTTGCGAGCGAGATTGAGCATTAATAAAACTAACTTACTGGAGGAGAAAAAATGAGTGTAAAAATTGGAATTAACGGCTTTGGTAGAATAGGGCGTTATGTTTTAAGGGCTGCATTTAATCATCCGGAAGTTGAAGTTGTAGCTATTAATGACCTTACAGATCCAGGTACAATTGCCTATCTTCTGGCCTATGATTCGGTTCATGGGAAACTAGATATGGAAGTTACATCCAAAGAAGGTTCAATCGAAGTGGGCGGCAAATCGATTACCCTTACATCAGTAAAAGATCCTGCCAATCTTAACTGGAAAGACTTTGAAGTGGACATCGCTGTAGAATGCACAGGTCTCTTCAGAAATCGAGAAAACGCCTCAAAGCATCTTTCTGCAGGAGCCCGGAAAGTTATAATATCTGCACCTGCTCAGGATCCCGATATTACCATCGTAATGGGTGTCAACTCAAATCAGTATGATCCCGGACAGCATCATATCATATCAAATGCTTCTTGCACCACCAATTGCCTTGCGCCGGTTGCAAAGGTTCTACTTGAAAATTTTGGTTTAAAATCAGGGTTAATGACTACCATACATGCTTATACAGGTGACCAGCGCCTGCTTGATTTTCCCCACAAGGATCTACGCAGAGCAAGAGCGGCGGCCTTATCTATGATTCCGACAACAACAGGTGCGGCAAAGGCCGTAGCGTTAGTACTTCCGGAACTATCCGGAAAGCTCAATGGTCTTGCTGTTCGCGTACCTACACCAAATGTATCCATTGTTGACCTGGTTGCTACTATGGAAAAGTCAGGCGTCACAGTCCCTGATGTAAATGGCGCCCTTAAAAGCGCTTCGGAAGGACCTCTTTCCGGTATTCTGGGTTTTAGTGAACTTCCACTGGTATCCATCGATTTCAATGGATCAACATTGTCTTCCATTGTTGATTCGGGGACCACTTATGTTGTCAATGATATGGTGAAGGTACTTTCCTGGTACGACAATGAGGCCGGATACTCTCAGAGGATGGTGGATCTTGCGGCCATGATCGGTTCACAGCTTTAAAAAAGAAAGAATAGAGGAGTTTAATACATGGAAAATCGCAAACCTTTTATTGCCGGGAACTGGAAGATGTTTAAAACTTGTTCCGAGGCTGTTAATACAGCCGCTCAGCTTGTAAAACTTGTAAAACATGCAAATAATATCGATGTTATGATTGCCCCTCCATTTACTGCGCTTGTACCTGTCTCCGATGTTGTCAAGGGAAGCTGTGTTTCGCTTGGTGCACAGAATCTTTTTTGGGAAGATGAAGGCGCCTATACTGGAGAAATATCATCTGCAATGCTCGTATCCGCAGGATGCAAATATGTTATCATTGGACACTCTGAAAGACGGCAGTATTTTGGTGAAACTGATGAAACCGTCAACAAAAAAATTGGCTCTGCAATCAAAGATGATTTGATACCTATTTTTTGTGTAGGAGAGTCTGAAAAAGAGTGGGAATCGGAAGCCACTTTTTCTGTTCTTGATAAACAGGTGAAAAGGGGGGTAGAAGGTTTTTCCCCTGATGACCTGAAAGATTTGGTAATAGCTTATGAACCTGTTTGGGCCATCGGGACCGGTAAAACGGCAACCAGCAGTCAGGCTCAGGAGGTTCATCAGTTTTTGCGTTCAATGCTCGAAAAAGTTTTTGGGAATATGTTTGCTAAATCCATTAGGATATTGTACGGTGGGAGCGTCAAACCAAGCAATATTAAAGAACTAATGACAATGCCCGATGTTGACGGAGCGCTTGTAGGGGGTGCAAGCTTAAGCGCTGAAACATTCAGCAAATTAGTTAATTATCAGGTTTAAGGATTAAATAATAAAATGTTAACATTATTGATAATAGTACATGTTATAGTCTGTCTTGCCCTTATTATGATCGTTCTGCTGCAGACTGGAAAAGGGGCTGATATGGGTGCTGCTTTTGGAGGGGGCTCCAGCCAGACGCTTTTTGGAAGCACTGGAGCATCAACTTTTTTGAGCAAAGCGACAACAGTTGCAGCGGTCGTTTTTATGCTGACAGCTTTGGCACTAGCTTATTTATCTACTCACAAGACTGGAAGTTCCATTATGCTGGACTCAAACGCTCCAATAGAGCAGCAACAGCAGCAGGATACTTCAGATTAAGTGCTCTCACACTAAAAAACCCAGCCTGTTTTAATGTGCCGAAGTGGTGGAATTTGGTAGACACGCTATCTTGAGGGGGTAGTGGGCTACGCCCGTGCCGGTTCAAGTCCGGCCTTCGGCACCATCGATAAAATGAGACCTTTATGGAATCAACTTTTTCTATAAAGGCTTTTTATTGCCCTTCCACTCGCTTCAACAATCATCAATTTAATTAGCATGCTTTTCGATAGCAATCAAAAGATCCTTCTTTTTGATCGGTTTGGTCAGATGTGTGGTGCAGCCGGCATCAAGGCTTTTCTGAATATGTTCTTTAAGAGCATGGGCGGTCAGGGCAATTACTGGTGTTTCCTTTTGCTGGTTTTCCGATTCCCATTGTCTGATCCTAGTGGATGCAGTGTAACCATCCATAATCGGCATTTCAATATCCATAAGTACAATATCATATTGACCTTCTGTAAACTTTTCAACTGCTATTTTACCATTTTCAGCTGTATCTACTGTATAAGGAGTTTTCTTTAGAAAGGACCGGAAAAGCAGCCGGTTTTTTTCATTGTCATCAACTAGCAGAATACTAAGGGGAGTAAGATCTTCCGGTGCAATGGTCTCTGCGACTTCGAGCCGTTCTCTGTCTGCGGCTTCTTTTCGGCCTATGGCAATCAAAACCGCTTCCTTCAGGTCTGACCATTTGATCGGTTTGATCAGATAATCAACTATCCCCAGCTCTTTGCTCTTCGATATTCCGTCTTTCCGGTCATCTGAAGTTAGCATCATAATAGCTGTGTCAAGAAGCGTCGAATCCCCTTTGATAGCCTCTGTCACCTGAAATCCGTTCATACCCGGCATCCTGCAATCAAGCAAAACAAGATCATAAGGCTCGCCGGCATCCTTAGCGCGTTTCATTTCAGCAATTCCCCGCTCACCATCTTCCTTCTTTGCCACCTGAGCGCCCCATCGAGAAACCATTTCAGAAAGAACCATGCGGTTTGTGGCGTTATCATCTATAATCAAAATCCTCAGGCCCTGTATGTCCGCTTCTGGAATCTGAACGTACCCTTTGTCAGATTGGACTTCGAAGTTGGCTGTAAAGAAGAATGTGCTTCCCTGTCCGGACTTGCTTTCCACCCACATACGTCCACCCATTAATTCTGTCAACTGGTGCGATATAGACAGACCAAGACCCGTGCCGCCAAATTGACGGGTGGTGGAAGAGTCGGCCTGAGTAAATCGATCAAAGATGGCTTCCCATTTTTCCTCTGGAATACCGATACCGGTGTCGGTAACGGAAAAGAGCAACCTCGTGGTTGTGCCTGTCTTAAGTTGTTCTCCTGAGTCCGTACCTTCTGCTATTGTCTGCTCAGAAACATCCTGTCGATTAATCTCCAAAAAAATCTCTCCCTTTTCTGTAAATTTTATGGCATTTCCAATCAGATTTGTCAGAATCTGACCCAAGCGGACTGAATCGCCCAAAAGGAGTGTTTCTACTTCGGGTTTGATCCATTTTATCATCTCGATCTCTTTTAAACGGGCCTGGAATGATTGCGCGTCATAGATATTATTGACTAATTTTATGAGATTAAAGGGAGTATTTTCGAGCTCGATCTGGCCTGCCTCTACTTTGGATAGATCCAATATATCGTTAATTACCTGCAATAGATTTTCACCGGAGGAACGGATGGCTTCGACAAATCTTTTTTGCTCACCAGTCAAAGGAGACTCCCAGAGCAGATCAGACATTCCGATGATAGCAGTCATAGGTGTGCGAATTTCATGGCTCATGCTTGCTAATGTATCGGTTCAAAGGAAAGTGGACAGATTTAAGGTATATTAAAGAGACGGT
>CAZQOH010000028.1:11046-14676 GCA_964594355.1 uncultured Desulfobacterales bacterium | reverse complement strand
AAAATTTTCGCCTTCCTTGAACTTGAACAAAATTGAGCATTTTTCAAAGGTCTCGGTGCAAGAGGGCTTTTTGGGTGGGATAGAATTTCCGAGACGTCAATTATGATTTTTGCCAGTAACTGTTGTTTGGTTTTGATTATAGTGAAGGGATGTCCGGTTGTCCAATCAAATGCGCAATAATATTCTGTTCCAGAAAAATCTCATCACCATGCGATGTATTTGCCGTTCGATCCTCCACATGCATTTCTATTGCTGTTTCGCTTGTTCCCGCATTCCTGGCGACATCCAAGACCATCTTTCCCAGTACTTTTTTTGCGTAACTCTCGGCTTCTTTGAATTTTTGAAAATGCTTAGCACCGGCCAATCCCTCAATTAAAAACCCGCCTGCCTCGTCAGGCTTTATTTTCACCCGTCGATGAACGGCAATATGGCTGGTAATTGCTCCGATAGCATTTGCAACTTCTGAATGTTCGGGAAGAATGGCGTTAGCACCCAGCATTTCAGCGGCTTGAGGGAGAAAATGATTTATAGGTGCACCGATGCCTATAATAGACCTATGAAGCTCAAAACGTACGCTATAGTCTTTACTATTGGGATTAAAAAAATTGTTAACAAGCACCTGGCAAACTTTACACGCATCCATTTCATCAGGTTGAGTTTCCGCATCCAGTTGTTTTTTAATCAATTCCAGGGTAAGTTGCCGGACGACTATATTTAGTAGCTTTGTTACCAACTCCTCAGGACTTATTCCTGAGACGGCAGCGAAAAGTGCACACATTTTGCGGGAAGCTTCCTTATTCCAAAGGGTAAACTGGCCGTTAATGTGAAGTAGATCCGTTGGTGTTAAGCCACAACGCTGAATGATAAAATTTTTTTCTAAGCGGGTAAGGGGTAATGCCGCCGGATGTATTGTCCTGGTTCGTTCCACTATCTCATACAGAGAGTGCGGGCGTTGTGAGAGCAGTGCTACAATTTCCGCTTCTAAATCATTCAGCTCAAGACTTTTATTATATCCGGCTAATGTGAAAATTTGTATTGCCCTGGAAGATCCCATATATAAATGCATGCGGCTGCGCAAATGCTCCAAAGCTTTTACCAGGCCAGGCTCTCGTTTTCCTACCCAGGCCACCGGGGCTACCCTTTGCGGACCAATCTCAAACACACCTTTGTCATAGACAATCAGGCTATCGCCGCCCAGACCTGAGGTGCGAATTTCCAGCGCATTAACATGAGTGCGATATCCCCCCAGATTGGAGCCGTTTTCGCAAACCTGAACTCTTCCGTTTTCCAGAGCGGCCGTATCTGTTGTGGTACCACCCATATCCACTACGATGGCATCTTTTTCATCCGTTAAAAAGTGGGCGCCGGCAACACTAGCCGCCGGTCCGGAAAGAATAGTCTCGACCGGTCGCTCCATGGCCATTACACTACTCATTAGCGAGCCGTCTCCCTTGACCACCATCACTGGTGCGGTGATTTCCAGGGACTCGAGAACCTTATGCAGATCCTGTATCAACTTAACCAGGCGAGGAACAATCCGGGCATTCAAAACTGCTGTCTGTGCACGCGTTTTAAAGTCAAGTATATGAGACAGCTCATGTCCACAAGTAACAAAGAGTCCAGTTTCATCCCGAAGAATCTGTTTTACTTGAAGTTCGTGTTCCGGATTGATGGAACCGGCGAAACCTGAGATAGCAAAGGCCTCCACACCGTTTTTTTCTAACATTCGCCGAGCAATTTGCCGCACTTCGGTCTCATTTATCGGAGCGATGATCTTACCGGTTATCTCTAACTGCCCATCAATCAAAGCTTTAGGCTCATAGAGAATATCTTGAGGCTCGAACAACCCATAGGGCGGCATCAGAATTAATCCGACTTTCTGACCCTCGCCTTCCACAACTGCATTTGTGGCCAGGGTAGTGGATAACGCAACCAGTTCTACTTCTGGAAGTAATTTTTTATCCAGTCCTGTTAGGGCTTCCAGTATCCCTATTGTAAAATCCCATTTTGTGGTCAAGGCCTTATTCTTGCAGCGCACCGTTTGAGCCACAAGATCAAATACTACCGCATCAGTATAAGTTCCGCCGGCATCAATTCCCAAACCGGTCTGCAAACATTGGCCGGACTGTGATCGGGGAAATTCAATCATTTCAATTTTTTTCTGTGGTTTTGTCTTGGTTGTTGCGTTGGTCAAAACCGGACTGGCTTTAAGCCCTCCTTCTCGCGCGTCAAATACTGTCACATGATTTGGCTGGACAATTAGGATTTCATCAGTACTTATATCTGCAGTTAAAAGTTTTTTTAGCAACGTTAAGCTGCCCTTTAAAGCTTCATATTTCCAACCGTATTTTTCGGCCATTTTACTGGCGTATTCGGCATACTTTTGTGTGTTGTCGCCACCAGTGTCAATAAATGCGGCTCGTTGATAATTGCGCTTCCAACTGTTTAAAAATTTGAAGGTTTCTTTAGCGTGGGTTTCCCCGAACTTTTGGACCAGTTCATCATAATATACCTTGGTCTCTCCCATATATGCATAGGGCCTTTCCTGGGATAGAGGCTCAATTTTTTCCTCATGCCAACCTGCAGAAACATAGTAAGTTCCCGGGTAGCGTTTAAATTCTTTTTTGTAGGCGGTATTACCTCCCAGGAACAGTGATATGCAGTCATGAACCTTAGGAATAGCTAAAGGAATGTCCTGCGCCCTGATGCCGACAGTGCCCCGTCCGCAGATGCCGTAACCTATGACAATGCGGTCCCACTTGCCTGATTTGGAAGCATTATCTATGGCCTCCTGAAGCTGAGAACGCAGCTTTGCCGGGTTTTCATGCAAACCTCCTTGCAAAAAATGTGTTTTAATATGGATGCCTATATCCTGTAGTAGATGGCGAATATCTATACCCAGCACCCCACATGCAATCACAAAAGTTCCTTTTGTTTGATTCATTTTATTTTCTCTACCTTATAATGAAATGATGAATACGTGTAGCCGCTAAATATTAGCGCTGTGGTATTCTTGTCAAGCAATTATTAACTTTCTGGGTCTTTTTCTTTTATTAAACGCTCAAACAGGGCAATAGATTTTTTACTATCCCATTCACGTGGGCCAAATGCCTTACCGATCATACCCCCATCTTTGTTTAGAATAAAAGTTGTCGGGATGGCCCTTATCCCGAATGGGTTGCTTAATTCTCCTTTTGAATCCAAAAGAGCCGTGAATGTTAACTTATAATCTTTGAATAATTTTTTTATCACAGAGGCAGGCTCTTTTATATTAATGCTAACCATTGCAAAATCTTTATCTTTGAACCTTTTATGTAATTTTTCCATAACAGGCATCTCTATAAGGCAGCCTGGACACCATGTGGTCCAGAAATTAAGAAACACAATTTTTCCCTTAAAATCAGAGAGGCTAACTTTGTTGCCATTTAAGTCCAAAAGATTGAAATCAACGGGCGGTGCTATGTGAGGAACTTTGAGAACTCCCATGTCAAGAAACAAACGGTCTATTTCCAGACTATTCGCATTTTTATCCCCTGATAAATTACTTTTCGGCTTATCATATGAAATGATCATAAGAATTATGAGGGTTATAACAAAAGGCAAAAGTATTATTATCCATATTTTCTTTTT
>CAZQOH010000028.1:0-10946 GCA_964594355.1 uncultured Desulfobacterales bacterium | reverse complement strand
AGCATGACGTTTTCTGCGACTGTAAGGTAGGACAAAAGATGAAAGCTTTGAAAAACAAACCCTAAAAACTCTCTGCGAAAATCTGCTCTTTGTTCCTGTCCAAGACTGTAAACATCAATTTCGTCAACCATAAAATTACCGGAAGTGGGAGCGTTCATCGCTCCCATAATGGAAAGGAGCGTTGACTTACCGGCTCCCGATTCTCCCATTATCCCAATAAACTCACCCGATTCGATCTGAAAACTTATATCGGAAATGGCTGAAACTGTGGCATCACCGTTTCCATATTGTTTGACAAGATTTTCTGCTACGATAAAACCCATGAAACACCTCCTAAAGGACCCGCAAAGCTTCGTTTGGATCGAGCCGGGCTGCTATAAGTGCCGGATAAGCGCTGGAAACAAGACCCACTAATACAGCCATGACAATGGCCCAACCCGCCAATTCAAAATTTATGGGAATTGATACAGACTGGCTCTCTGTAAAAAACCGAATTGCAATTTTTGTTGCTGCTAAGCCCAACAGATAACCCATTATTCCGGCAAAACCAGAGACAATGGCGGTTTCGATAAATATGATCCGAATGACATGACTCTTTCTAAAACCGATGGCCCGAAAGATTCCGATCTCCTTGGTGCGTTCCCTTACGCTGCCCATCATTGTTACTAATACAACAAGACTTCCCACCAGTAAGACAATGGCGGAAACTCCATAAGATAATTTTTTAAATTGGGATAAAGTCTCCATACGGCTCTTTACAACTTGCTGAATAGCCATCACTTTGGCACTGGGAAGAGCATCTGAAATCTGCCTTACCATTTCAGTAATGGGGCAGGCTGAGCAAAGAGCCGCAACTTCAGCCATGGAAATGCGTCCTTCTTTACCAAGCAAGGTTTGAGCTGTCTCGAGGCGAGAAAAGATCAGTTGATCGTCCTGTGAGCCGGTGGGTTGGAGAACTCCTGAAACTCTGAGTTTTTGACCATTGATTTCGATAAAGCTTCCTGATCTTAGATTTAGAATGCGGGCTGTCTCATCCCCTAAAATAACTTCATTTTCGATTGGAAGATTCCCTTTTGCTTTCCACCATGGTTTTAAAATTTTTATAGCCTTAAAATTTACTCCTGCCAGCAGAACTTTGTGTTTATCTACATTAATTACACCCAATGCTAATGGACCCACTGCTGCAACATTGGCGGCATTTTTGATCGATTTTATTCGCATCAGATCTTTTTCTTGGATTTCCTTCATATCAAATGCAACACCCCCGAGAGAAAATCCACCATAAGTAAGGGTAAGTTTTTCTGATTTAGGAACAATCAGGATGTTCGCTCCGTATTTTTCAAGCTTTTCGTTAATGTCGTTGGTCATTGCCTCCACAAGACTGATAATGGTAACCACAGTGCATACACCAATGACAAGCCCGGCAAGAATAAAGGCTACTTTGCCTTTGCGACGCATCAAGTTCTTCAATGCAATTTCTCTTAAAGTCATTGTTAAACCTTCCCGGAAAAATCAAAATACTGTTTTCCATCAAGAATGTCATTTGTCTTGATTACCACTTTGTTATTTTCAATATTTCTATTTAAAGGCGCCGGGTTACACCCACCCTTGACCTCGTTAACACGAACGGAAGGAAACTTACGACCGCAATTTCTGCAGACCATGACGTCTCCGTTCTGGTAATATCCTTTGCCGGCACGCCAGCAAACATCACAAGCATCAAAAGCAGCGCGAATTATGCCGTCAGAACTCTTGAGGATAAAATACTTAATGTTGACATTTTCCTTTTTATACTCGTAATGACGCGCCTTACCATCTTCAAAAAGATCTACAGGATATGTGATTTGATTAACCTGGAAATCTTGTGAAATTTGTGACGTTACAGCGGATGATTCTTCGTCGGTGTTCAAAAAATAATAGAGTGCGCCACTCGCCAAGAGGCTTGTGCAGATTAGAATAGCGAATAAATGCAGATTGCTCCTTTTTTTGTTTCCAATGACCGCAGCTTTTTTAGCAGCTATTTTATTATGAGTCGGATTTTGAACGGTACCTTTTTTATTGGCAGATTTTTTATGAGTCTGCTTTTTTTTTCTTCTGGACATAATATACTTCTCCTTTAATTAGGTTGTTTTTATTCCGGAAAAACAATTCTTATTTACTAAAAATAATAGATGGAATTAAATAGCGTAATATTTTCAGGAGGAGGCCCAAATAAGAAGTAGCAATCTCCTGGAAAATTAGAAGAATAAGATAGAGGATAAAAAAGTCCTCTTTGAAGAAAAATTAGCAGATCAGAGAAAGATTCTGGAGGTAAATCGGTGCGGATCGAGCAGACGCTTCTGTAAAAAGCTGTTTACTGAAATGATTGGAAGAATAGTTGTTGTAAGGATAATGATTTGTAATAATAACTATAAATGTGTGATCATCTTCCAGTCGTGTGTTTAAAATGTTTGCGTCAAGTATATTATAATCTACGCCTCTTTCGAGTTCGCAGGGGATATCGTTAGTTTTGGAGCAGCATCCTTGAGGCATGGAAGCGGCATTGGTCCCCGCTACTTGACCATGATCGTATTTAACAGCAGCCATGCAGCATGCTTTCCCGCAATCGGAGTTAGCAACGGCACCGGTGGAAAAAAGACTCAGGCTGAAAAGTACGACAATAACGATTTGAAAGGTTTTGCGAGTAATCATAGAGAGTAAATTCGATAATCCTGATATAGAATCGTATTGTGATTATTGGAAATATATATAATACCACTTTGTAACTCTGTCAACATTTTTATTAAATTTTTCATATAACAATTTAACCACTCAACGAGGTCTGTACATTAAGAAATAGCCTTGTCTATTCAATTTTCGTTTTATACAAAAGAAGACTGTTTGATACCACGGAAATGCTGCTTAAGGCCATTGCGACAGCCGCCAGAATCGGATGGAGTTGTCTTAAAAAGCCTGGAAAAACATCAAAGGGCTGCAAGATTCCCGCTGCTATAGGAATTAGCAAAATGTTGTAACCAAATGCCCAGAAAAGGTTTTGTCTGACCGTCTTCATGGTTGCCCTGCTGAGACCGATAGCCTTTGATACACCGGTTAAATTACCGCTGGAAAGGATCACATCCGCTGTTTCAATTGCCACGTCTGTGCCCGTCCCGATGGCAAGACCGACATCCGCCTGGGCAAGCGCGGGTGCATCATTTATTCCATCTCCTACCATGCCTGTCTTTTTTCCCATTTTCTGAAGCTCTTTAATTTTGGATGATTTATCTTCCGGACGTACCTCCGCAAAAACGTTATCAATATGTACTTGAGAAGCAATTGTTTGAGCTGTCTGGAGATTATCTCCCGTAAGCATGATCACTTTAAGATTCTGTTTATGAAGCTGCTCGATGGCCTCTTTCGATTCCGGTTTCAATGTATCCGAAACTGAAATTAAACCTGATAGTGCTTGATTCTTTGTCAGAACCATAACAGTTTTACCTTCCGACTGTAATTCACTTATTTTATCTTTGGCTTTATCAATGTCTATTCCAAATTCATGAAACCATTTGGGCTTTCCGAGTCTTAAAAAATTACCGTTTACTTTTGCCTCAACACCAAAACCACCTGAAGCTTTAAAATTTTCCGGCTCCAAAAGATCAATATCCCTTTTTTTTGCTTCATTTACAATGGCTTTTCCAACGGGGTGTTCCGATCCTTTTTCAACAGAAGCTCCGAGCTTTAAAAGTTCATTTTCGGTTTTAATCGCCGGATCAAAAGGTATAATGTCTATTACGGCAGGTTTTCCCATGGTGATGGTACCGGTTTTATCCAGCACAATCGTATCCAGCTTTGTAGCATTCTCGAGGGCTTCACTCTTTTTAAACAGAACTCCTTTTTCAGCCCCTTTTCCCGTACCGGCCATTATTGCCGTGGGTGTGGCAAGTCCTAAAGCACACGGGCACGCGATGACAAGTACAGCAACCAGTCTTATCATGGATGGTACAAATTCGCCTGTTATTCCCCACCACAAAGCAAAGGTAATAAAAGCGATGGCAATGACAGAAGGAACAAATATGGCCGCCACCCTGTCTGCAAGAGCCTGTATGGGAGCTTTGCTCCCCTGGGCTTCCTGAACAAGTTTAATAATTTGAGCAAGGGCGGTTTCCTTGCCAACACGGGTTGCTTTAAACTTTAAAAGGCCTTCTCCGTTGATTGTTCCGCCAATAACAGTGTCGTTTGGACGCTTATCAATGGGAAGGGGTTCACCGCTGAGCATTGATTCATCTACCGCTGATTCTCCTTCCAGTATGATGCCGTCAACCGGAATCCGTTCACCTGGTCGAACAATAACAATATCATCCTTTTTAACCCGGGTTAAGGGGATTTCTTTTTCGATCCTGTTTTCAAGAACGGTCGCGGTCTTTGGCTGAAGGCCGATAAGTTTGCGTATTGCACCGCCTGTTTTTCCCTTGGTTCTGGCCTCCAGCATTTTACCAAGTTTGATAAGGGTGATAATTACGGCAGATGTTTCAAAATATACATGCTTGCCAACAAAGGGAAAAAGTAAAACGCCTAAAGAGTAAAAATATGCAACCGATGATCCCATGGCAACAAGAACATCCATATTGGCGCTTTTGTTTTTAAGACTTTTAAATCCTCCCACATAATAATCCCATCCTGTGTAAAATTGCACCGGTGTGGCAAGGGCAAAGAAAAGCCAGTTGACCCAAGTCATATGACTCCAGGGACCAATAAGGTTAAAATCCCGCGACATACTTAATATAAAAAGCGGAAAGGCAAACAAAACCCCTATGGCAAATTTGCGGGTCTGATTCTTAATTTCAGCATTACGCGCGGCCTGTTCCGCATCTTCACCTTCCAGGACTTCATCAGGTGTTATCGCGCCGTATCCTGCTTTTTTTATGGCTGATACCATCTCATCGATGTTAGTTATTGAAGGGATATATTCGACGTAGGCTCGCTCCATTGCAAAATTTACCGAGGCATTAACAACCCCCTGGACCTTTTTGTTTAAAGCCCTTTCAATGTTCATGGCACAGTTGGCGCAAGTCATGCCGGTTACTGGCAATTCGACATTTGCCGTTGCAACATTATATCCTGAATCATGAATATTTTGAACCACGTCCTTAAGATAGAGCTGTTTCGGGTCAAAAGAAATCGTTGCCTGTTCCGAAGCAAAGTTGACGTTTGTATCCTTGACGCCGTCCAGCTTTTTCACGGAACGCTCAATATTCATGGCACAGTTGGCACATGTCATTCCTGTAACCGGTAATGTAATTTTTTGATCGACCATAAAGCTCCTAACTATTCAACAGGATAATTGACCTCTTTTAGTGTATCCTTAATCTTTTCCAGTGTGGTTGGAGTTTCCCATTCAACCGTAATACTTTTGTTCTCCGGGTTGCCTTCTACGGTTTCTACCCCTTCCAATTCACTCAATTCATTCTTAATGGTCATTACACAATGACCGCATGTGATATTCGGTACTGTTAAAGTCTGTTTTTCCATTTTTAATCCTCCTTTATTTTGCCCTGAAAAACCTGGTCCTTTGGGCCAGGTTAGAGGCTTATGGCTCTGCCGAAATAAATTGATACAAAATTAGAAGCACGAAATCCGAAATACGAAACAAACTCTAATGACCAAAATTCTAATGTTCAAAATAAATTCACCGTTATGAAATGAATATTTTCTTGATTGTTTTGAGCATTTGAGCATTCGAATTTAAGATTTGTTTCGGATTTCGATATTCGAATTTCGGATTTAACCCGTTCAACAGTAAAACATCCCCTTCCAGGGGTAACTCAACGCCTGACCCTCTGGGCCAGGATATTTACTAGAGCCGGATCATTATCCTCGCGGTCGCTCCCCAAGGACTACCGGCAACTCTTGAAAACGTTTATTTCTCAATATCTTCAATGTGATTCTGTCACCAGGTTTATATTTACGGATCATTTTAATCAATTACCCCGTCCGCTTGCGGCGGGGTAGTTGATTTCTCAAGGCATAACACCATATTTCTTAAGCTTTTTGTGGAGGGTTCTTCGGGTTATGCCTAATCTTCTTGCCGCCTCACTCTTGTTACCTCTTGACAACTCCAGGGTCTTTAATATGCTCGCCTTTTCCACTTCTTCCAGAGGTAAGTCTCCGGGAATAAAATCTTTTGATATCGATTCCTTTTCCGCTATTTCATCCTTAAGAATCAGCGGCAGTTCTCTTACATCCAGGTGTTCCGACCTGGAAAGGACCACCCCTCTTTCCACAGCGTTCATAAGCTCCCGAACATTCCCCGGCCAATCATATTTGATTAGCTGATCCATAGCCTGGGGAGTAAATCCCTTTATTTGTTTACGATTTCTCTCGGATAATAATTTTAAAAAATGCTGAGCAAGAAGGGGGACATCCTCCGGTCTCTCCTTTAGAGGAGGAATACTCAAGGCAACTACATTGAGCCGATAATAGAGATCTTCCCGGAATCTTCCGGTTTCTATTTCATGCAACAGATCTTTATTTGTGGCTGCTATTACCCGTACATCCACCTTGACAACATCTTCTCCTCCAACACGGGTGATCTCCCTTTCCTGGAGCACACGCAATAATTTAACCTGCATGGCCAATGACATTTCACTGATCTCGTCCAAAAATATACTTCCTCCGTGAGCCTGACGAAATCGCCCTTCCTTTTTTCTATAGGCTCCGGTAAAGGCTCCCTTCTCATGGCCGAAAAGCTCCGACTCAAGCAGTGTTTCTGTGATAGCTGCGCAATTGATCTTCACAAAGGGGCCATCTTTTCGGGGGCTGTTAAAGTGTATTGCTCCGGCAATCAACTCTTTACCCGTTCCTGACTCACCAGTGATTAAAACAGTCGCTTCGGATGGGGCCACCTGGGCTACTGTTTCAAGGACTTTTTCCATGGCCGGACTTCGCCCAATGATGTTTCGCCTGTCAAAGTGAGTGCCAAGGCTCTCTCGCAGGATACGGTTCTCCTCTCTTAACTGTCTGTGGTCCATGGCTCGTTCCATGGCAAGCCGAAGTTCGTCAAAATCGAGTGGTTTTGTTAGATAATCATATGCGCCGTTTTTTAAAGCCTCCACAGCAGTCTCCACAGACGCGTACGCTGTCATGATAATAATAGGCATGGCAGGATTAAACGTCTTGATTTGATTTAGAGCCTCAAGACCGGAAACCTTTATCATGCGGATATCCATTAAAATCAGGTCAAATGCCTGTTCATGGACTTTTTCAATGGCAGTTGAACCGTCATCCGCCTCAAAGATGGTGTATCCCCACCCGGCAAGAAGGGTTCGCAACATAGTGCGGTGGCCGATATCATCATCTACAATTAAAACACTCTTTTTCTTTTTCATGATAGAATCTCTATTGTTTGTTGCAAGTGGTTGATCAATATTGATGGTTTCGTAAAAAGTCAAAAAGGTGGACTTTTTACGAGTTTATCAAATATTAAGGTAAAATAATCGTCACAATAGTTCCCTTACCATGCTCGCTTTCCACTTTAACCTCACCCTTATGGGATTCAATAATCTTATGAACGATTGCAAGTCCTAAACCGGTTCCTGACTGTTTTGTGGTAAAGTAAGGATCGAAAATGTGAACCATGTCTTCTTTCTTTATCCCCGCTCCTGTATCTGAAACCGTAATCCTTACCTTTTGAGTGTCATCTTCCAGAGAAAGAGCCACGGAAAGGACACCCCCATCTTCCATGGCCTCAACAGCGTTCAAATAGAGATTAAGTAGAACTTGATTGAGTCTATCCTGATCAATATGCACTTCATTTATTTCAGGTGATAATTTTGCGTTTATACTGATATTCTTAGCCTGAGCATCCCTCTCGATCATCTTCAGAGAGTGCTGGATCAGGAGTTTAATGGATGCCGGTTTCTTTATAACTTCTAAAGGACGTGCGAATTCCAAAAGTTGAGTTATAACTCTGTTTAACCTATCCACCTCCTTAACCATAATTTCGGCTGTGCTCTGATACTCAGGCATATCCTTGAATCTTTCATTAAAAAAGGTGGCAAATCCCTTGATTGAACTCAGCGGATTTCGTATTTCATGGGCAATTCCGCTCGCAAGCTTACCCAGTGAAGCCAGACGCTGACTTCTTTCGATCTCTCTTTTAAGCTCTTGAATCTCCGTTAAATCTCTGAAAAGAATGATGTAGCCTAAGAAAATTCCATTATCCCCTTCCAGTAAAGAGACACTTACATCCATAGGAATCGATTTCCCATCTTTAATAGGACAATCGATTTCCTTTTCAATGATTTCTTTTTGGGTCTTTAGTTGTGTAGTAAGAGCCTCTATCTCCCGGGGTAAAATTTCACCGGCCATTTTTCCAAGAACCTCACGAGATGTGAGTTTAAGCACCAATTCGGCTGTCTGATTAAAAGAGACTATCTTTCCATCCGCATCAATGGCCAAAAGACCAATGGGCAAATTCTCTACAACGTTATCAGAAAAGGCTTTGACCCTTGTCAAAGTAGTCCTTGTGGAGCGATATGCCTGGGCCAGAAAAAGGAAAAAGATGCCGGCAAACCCGATTAAGAGAAGGATAAATGCCATAATTATTGTATGACGGGTATCCTCTTTTCTGGCAGCTTCAATGGGTCCCATGTCCAACCCGACAAAGATAATATATTCCCTGCCTGCTTGTGAAATGTTTGGATTAATAAGGGATCCGTGAAAAAGATCAGACATCATTTTTTCGTAACGTTTTTGAAAAAATGTTTTTGCGGGCAAAAACCGACGGAAAACTTCAAAAGTACCGGCTTCATCTAGACTGGATATCCGGCGCCATTCCACCTTTTTGGAACGGGAAATTCGTTTAAGGTCCAGGTCTCTCCCATGAATTTTTCCTATTTTAGAAGGATCATTATGCGCAAGTATTGTTCCATTAATGCTGGTGACAATTAGATAAGCAATATCGGGCTGCTGTGCCGTCTCCATCAGTAATCTCTGTAGTCGAAACCCATCACCACGCATTCCCATCATCCCCATCATTCCTGTCCTGGTTCCGGCCTCAAAAGACCTGATCAATGCGGCCCCCTTTTCTAAGAGAAGGAGAGTTGTGGCTTCTTTATGCTTGTGGATATGATCCAGGGCCCAGAATACAAAAATAGGCAGCAGAATGATAACTGACCCCAATATGATCCAGGGTGGTACACCAAACCAGCCTTTTTTATTCAAACCATTATCTTTCATAAAACTTTTAGTAAGCAAAATAGATACCAAACCTCCCAGAACTACGTTATTTAATGTAACTTCTCAAAAAGTTATAGTAAGTACTGCAGTGTCCAGTGGTCCAGGCTTCGGCAACTTGTGCATCTCACTGATCACCGATAACCTGATCACTCCAGCATTTTGATATCCCGTGAGCGAGTAAACGCGACCATTACTTTTTGGTATTAAGACACAGTGTGATATTGATATCAATGAGGATCTGGATATATTTTATCCACCTGGATACCCTGCTAAAAGAAAAACTGAATACTTTTTATACACCTTCCCTTACCTTCATGCAACAAAATATCAAGTCAATTAGCAGTAAAATAGAATAAATAGTGTGAAATTAAAGTTTTACAGGCTATTAATGATATTTGGCACGCCCTTTGCTAACTTGTTGATCAAGACTTTTGCTATCATGTTGATCAAGAGAAAAAAAACAAAAAACAAGAAAGGAGATTTTATCATGAAGAAATTAACATCAATTTTAGGAATTACAATGTTAGTAGCAGCTTTGTCTGTTCCGGTATTCGCATGGGCTCATGGCTGGGGAAGGGACCAATATAACATGGGGCCAAGGAGAGGTTGTTCAGGTTATGAGACAGAATATGGCAAAGGATATGGCAATCTGACAGAGGATCAGTATGGAAAGCTCGACAAACTTAATCGGAAATTTTATGAGGAGAATGATCAAATTAAAAATAAAATCTGGACCAAGTCCCAAGAGCTTAATATCCTTTTAAATTCATCCAACCCTGATGCCGATAAGGCAAAGGCTCTTCAGAAAGAGATTAGTGAATTAAGGTCAGAATTAGATCAGGCATGTATCAATTTTAAGCTTGAGGCCGGTAAGATCAACCCAGACACCCGTTTCGGTGAGAAATACGGGCGTGGCTATGGCCGCTATGGTCGTCATATGGGAGGTGGGCATATGATGGATTTTGGCGGGCATATGGGTGGCTACGGCATGCACGGCAGCTGGTTTTAACCTATAATAATACGGAATAATACGGGGGTGGACTTATACTTTACCCCCGTAGTTTTATAGAGACCTTTGCAAAACGCCCCCTTTTGTCCAATTTCTGTGTTAGGCTAAAATTTTAATCCTCGAAATACTCAATGTATGCCTGTGGTTAAAATTTTTGCCTGCCTTGAACTTGAACAAAATTGAGCATTTTTCAAAGGTCTCTTATAAAGAAGAATGAAGGTTTAGCAATGACACAAATAACAACTTCTATAAAAGATATTACAAAAGCCATTATAGATCCTGTGTGTGGCATGAATGTGCCCTTCGGTAAGATTGATCTACTTGTTAAATACCGGGGGTGCGATTACTACTTCTGCGCAGAGACCTGCCGCAACGCCTTTGAAAAAAACCCACAAAAGTATCTGGAAACCAAGACTAATAAAAACAAAGGCTGGTGGGGACGTTATGTGGAACGATTGAATAAAACTACAGAAGGCAAGCCGCTCAAATGCCATTGATGTTTTATTTTTTTTCAAAGGTCTCAAGTTTAGAAAATTTTATTTTTCGTTCAAACAACAGCTTTACAAGAGGAGATGTTATAGTGGTTCTAAAAATATGTTCCGATTGAACCGCGTCTGGGTTTCCGAACTAATCCTGGGCCCATTTGAAGCGTTCTATGGCTCGCTTTGCTAAAATTAAAGAACTCGACCTCGCTACGCTCGGGACTCAAACAGCTTCAATT
>CAZQOH010000027.1:0-14776 GCA_964594355.1 uncultured Desulfobacterales bacterium | reverse complement strand
ACCGTAAAGATATCTTGTTACAGAAATTTCCTGTTGCTAAAAATAATTGTTATCTATATAAATATTTGATACTTGTCATATTTAGATCTTGTTAACATATTGTAACATTTTGATGAATTCGTGAGAAGTGAATTTTTTGGCATTTTTACAAAGGAGGAAAAATGAACCTTTATTCAGGAAAGTTACTAATCGTAAACCTAACGGAAATGAGCATTTCCACAGAACCATTGCGTGAAGAATGGCTAAAGGAATATTGGGGTTGCTGGGGTCTGGCACTCCGTTATTACTGGGACCTAGTTTCTCCTGAGGTTGATCCCTTGTCACCGGAAAATGCGATCGTCATTATGACAGGACCCTTTTGCGGAACACTGGTGCCTTTAACCTCCAGGTTCTGTCTGGTTTCAAAGTCTCCTCAGACAGGTACCGTCTTTGAAACCAATGTAGGCGGTTCTTTCGGCCCTGAACTCAAATTTGCCGGATATGACGGAATTATCATTAAGGGCCGGGCGGATTCTCCCACTTATTTGAAGATCGAGGATGATCAGGTAAGTTTGGAAAACGGAGAAGCTTTATCCGGAAAAGGAATATTTGAAACGGAAAATTGCCTCAAAGGAGCAATAGGTTCTTCAGAGGCCAAAACCCTTGCCATTGGGCCGGCCGGCGAGAATCTCGTTGTATATTCATGCGTCGGAACAGAGACATATCGTCAGATGGGAAGGGGGGGAGCAGGCGCCCTTTTCGGAAGTAAGAAATTAAAAGGCATCGTGTGTCGAGGTACGGGGGGTGTCCGTGTGGCAGACATGCAGGCTTTTATTGAAAGAATAAGCCATTATAAAGAAACAAATCTTCTTACCGAGGACAATCTTTGGGCTAAGATTGATGGTACGCCTTTTTTAATGGATGAAATAAGTGGTATGGGGAGCCATCCCACTCGAAATTATACTTATGGCGTGAATGAGAATGTTCAAGCCATTAATTCAGATGCCATAAATGCGGCCAAATTGGCTAACAGAGCTTGTGTATCGTGCCCCATGGCATGTGGCAAATTCACACATATTAACGGTGCGGAAATGGAGGGACCCGAGTATGAAACCCTTTGCCTGGCAGGTTCCAATTGTGAGATAAACGACCTGGAACAGATCATCCGTTTTAATCGTCTTTGTGATGACCTGGGTCTGGATACCATATCCTGCGGCAATGTCGTGGGGTTTGCTATGGACCTTACGGAAAAAAATCGCCGTGACTTCGGTCTGAGATTCGGAGAGCCAGAAGATTATATAAAAATTGTATCTGAAATCGCGACACTTTCAACGGAACGAGGAAAAGATTTGGCCATGGGATCAAAGAGGGTTGCCGAGAAATATGAAGCGCAGGATCTTACCACGGAAATCAAAGGCCTTGAGTTTCCTGCATATGAACCCAGAGGCAACTACGGTATGGGACTGTCCTATGCAACCAGTGAACGCGGAGCCTGTCACATGAGGGCATTTACCATGTTCGATGAAGATCCTTTTGATATCGAAGCATTAGCTCATTCTGTCGTAGGCGGCCAAAACTTTAGTACAATCAAATGGTCCATGTGTTTCTGCGACTTTTGGGGAACCATGAAATCTGAAATAATGGCTGATCTTTTAACTGCAGGTCTGGGTGAAGAGGTCAACGAAGAACAACTTGACGAAGCAGGTGAAAGAATCTGGAACCTTACCCGCCTGTTCAATCTTAAAGCCGGTTTTGGCGCTGATGATGATAACCTGCCTCAGAAAATAATGAACCAGCCCCTGGAAAAGGGACCCAATGCAGGAAAAGTCTTTAAAAAAGAAGACTTTGAGCATGCTAAGGCTATATATTATAAATTGCGTGGTTGGGATGAAAGAGGCGTCCCTTCGCAGAAAAAGTTAGCAGAGTTGGGTTTGGATTCACTTTAAGAGACCTCTTTAAATTTGAGAGTCTCGTATTAGGGAGAAGATAATATGGAAAATCGTTTATATGCCATCCCCGAATTGTGTACAGGATGCAACCGATGTGTTTATGTTTGTTCAGCCGTAAAAGAAGGGGAATTTATACCTTCAAAGTCAAGAATCCACATCAATAATTTTTCTTCCAGAGGTTATTCCGTTTCCAGTATTTGTTTTCAATGTCCAAAGCCCGAGTGTCTGGAAGCATGCCCCGAAGAGGCAATTGATAAAGATGAAAACGGAGTGGTGCTCGTTGATCGTAAAAAATGCAATGGATGCGGAGATTGTGTTACAGCCTGTCCTTATGGGATGATCGAACAGGATGATGAAAAACTTGCCTTCAAGTGTGATTACTGTGGTGGAGATCCCGCCTGTGTCAAAGAATGTGAACCAGGAGCTCTCGTTTATCCGGAGGCGGAAAAGAAAGTACTCAAACTTAGAGGAGTTCAAATGAAACAGCGTATCGAATCCGGAAGTCCCGAAGAAAAAAGGCACCAGCTTGGATTAAACCTCCTTGCAAAGGCAAGAGAAGACGATATAAGGTGAAATCAAGGAACTGTATCAAAATTAAGAAAACACATAGAATCGTCATTGCATGCCGTGTCATGGAACCTGAAATGGTGGCACAGAAACCATTCCTTTATTAATAACAAAAAAGATAATCGATTAGCCACTAAGACACAAAGGCACAAAAAAGAGATATAAATTTTATCCTTTACCAAAAAGTGAAGAATCTATAAGTGTTTGGTGTTTAGTAATTTGTGTTTTGAAAGAATTATATTATAATCTTTGTGTCTTCGTGTCTTTGTGGCTGAATTATTACAAAAGAGATATTTTACCAATACGTATTTCCATGTCTTTGAAATGTTACATTGAAATCCTTATAAATTGATAATACACTAAAAAATTTGAATAAAATAATATTGACAAACATAAAAACCTAAAATATGTGTGCTCGAAATAACATGAAAAGTTAATAATTTTTATATAGTTAGGAGGAGGAAATGATTATAATTGGTGAATTGATTAACGCAAGCCGCAAACAGATTGCTTCGGCAATAGAAAACAAAGACGTAGATACAATTCAGAAAATTGCAAAGGACGAAAGAGAAAATGGGGCTGATTTTATAGACGTAAACGCCGGTGTTTTTGTGGGAAAAGAGAGTGACTACCTTAAATGGCTCGTTACCACTGTTCAGGAAATAGTAGAAGCATCTTGCTGCTTAGATAGTCCAGACCCAAAGGCAATTGAAGCCGCCCTCTCTATCCATAAGGGTGTTCCGATGATCAACTCAATTTCTCTGGAAAAAGAGCGGTACGAAGCACTTTTGCCGGTTGTTTCCGGAACGGAATGCAAAGTAGTGGCACTTTGCATGAGTGACAAGGGAATGCCGGAAACAACAGATGATCGTGTTTCAATTGCAGACGAGCTGGTTAATAATCTAGTGAAAAATAATGTTCCACTTGAGAATATTTATGTAGATCCTTTAGTGCAGCCCGTTTCCACTAAAGATAGTTATGGAATCGAGTTCCTAAATGCCATTGAAAAGATCATAAACAATTTTCCAGGGGTACATACAATCTGCGGTCTTTCCAACATCTCTTACGGTCTTCCTGAAAGAAAGTTTTTAAACCAAACATTTATGGTAATGGCCATAGCAAAGGGACTTGACGCTGCAATTGTTAACCCGCTTGACAAGGGCATGATGGCAAAAATCGTTGCCGCGGAAACTTTAGCCGGAAATGACGAATACTGTTCCCAATACTTACAAGCCTGGCGGGATAAAAAATTCGAACTATAAAGTGTGAATAAATTAGACGGGATTTACAGGAAGATCTTTCTACGAAAAAACATATAGGGCACGTAAACCAAAATCTTGTTAATCCTGTTCATAATGGCTAATAAAAAAGGGAATTCTTATACTAAATTGGCATCATTCATATTAGTTTGTTTCAAAAGACTGAATTGATACAATTGATATAATAATCAGATATCATATAAATTATTGTTTATTTTGAAAATCATGTCTAATTAAAAAAGGAGGAAAAGAACATGTCAGAACTTTTGGGTAAGATAACCGAGTCATTGATTGCCGGCAACGTAGATGGAGTGTCCGAACTTACGAAGGAAGCTTTAGATGGTGGTTCCGAAGCGCAGGACATATTGGAGAAGGGACTACTTTCCGGAATGGATGTCGTAGGGCAACGATTTAAGGCCAATGAGATGTTTATTCCAGAGGTATTGCGTTGTGCAAAGGCGATGAGCGGAGCCATGGAAATTTTACGGCCGCTTTTAATTGAAGGTGGTGTAGCGATGGTAGGATCGATCGTGATAGGCACGGTTAAAGGTGACCTTCACGACATCGGAAAGAACCTGGTGGGGATGATGTTTGAAGGTGCCGGGTTTGAGGTGATAAATTTAGGAATCGATGTAGATGTGCAGCAGTTTGTTGACGCTGTAAAGGAGCACAAACCCAGCATAATAGGCATGTCGGCGCTTTTAACAACCACCATGCCTAAAATGGGTGAGACGGTTAACGCACTAAAAGAGGCGGGCATCCGTGATCAGGTAAAGGTGATGGTCGGTGGGGCACCGGTTACGACCGGGTTTGCAGAAGAGATTGGTGCAGACGGCTATGCCTCAAATGCGGCAAGTGCGGTTGAAAAGGGCAAAGAATTAGTAGGTTAATAAGCTCGGTTTCTTGAAATCGGAACTGAACTTTAATTACAAATTTAATAGCCTTTTTCGACCTGATGGGATGAAAGGAGAAGGCCCATGAAGATGAATCAAATAATAAATAAGACACCCAGATTTCGTGTACTTTCAGAAGATCAAATCGAACAAATCTATTTTTCAGCTCTGGATGTTCTCGAGACATGTGGGGGGCGTATTTTTCATGAAGAGGCGCTTGACCTATTTCGCAAGAGTGAGGCGGTGATAACGGATGAGAACCTGGTAAGGATTCCCACTTCCCTTGTGGAACGAGCGATTCGGAGTTATCCACGAAAGATCACTCTAATGGGCAGAAACGGGCAGCGCTCCGTCAAACTTCAAAAAAATGAGGTCGCTTTCGGTACCGGTTCAGACACACCGTTTGTGTACGACAGGAAGACTGGAGAACGTAGGCGCTGCACTTTTAATGATGTCGCGGCTGCTGCCAAAATTGTAGATTATTTACCCAATTTTGACTTTTTCATGTCTCATGGTCTGGTGTCTGATGTGCCTAATCCTAAAACCTATGACCGGCATCAGTTTTTAGCCATGATCATGAACAACACTAAACCCATGGTCGTGACCAGCGTTGATGGGGAAGGATTGAAGGATCAGTGGGAAATGGCCTGTTTGATCCGGGGAGGTGAAGAAGAGTTCCGCATGAATCCACTCTTTGTAGTATATATTGAACCGGTTTCGCCATTAAATAATAGTAAGGAAGCAGTTGAAAAACTGATATTCGCCGCTGAAAAAGGGATTCCCGCCATGTACACCCCATGCCCGAGCGCAGGAGGAACGGCGCCGGCAACTATCGCCGGAATGCTTGTCCAGTCTGTGGCAGAGGTGCTTATGGCTGCGGTATTGTGCTACCTGATAAAGCCGGGGATGCCTTTGATTATGGGCGGTGTCCAGACCGTTATGGATATGCGAACATCTACATATTCTTACGGAGCTCCGGAATTGTCGTTGGCATCGGCGGCAAGCACAGATATTTCCAGGTGGCTTGGCCTTTTGATGTTCTCTACCGGCGGATGCTCCGATTCAAAAATAGTAGATGAACAGGCAGCCGTTGAAGCAACCATGAGTCTCTACAATGCTTTCCTGTCAGGAGCCAACTTTGTTCATGATGTCGGTTACCTGGACAGCGGTCTGAACGGATCGTTGTCGAGCCTTGTAATGTGTGACGAGATCATCGGAATGATTCGTCAGATCGGTAAGGGTATTAGAGTAGACGATGAGACATTATCGCTGGACGTCCTCAACGAAGTAGGACCCGGTGGTGAATTTGTGAGTCACGACCACACTTTTGATCATTGGAAAGAATGGTTCAGACCCACATTTATCGATCGGTCAAACTATGAAACATGGGTTAACAGTGGTAAGAAAACATTTAACGATCGAATAGAGGAACAAGTAGGCCATATATTGGAGACCTATGAGGCAGAGCCGTTGGATGAGAATGTACTAAAAGAGATGAAAGAGATCATCGATTTAGCGGATAAGAGGCATTCTTAATTGTAATTGAAATTGCTGGTGTTTATAAAACATCATTGAAAACAATTTTAGACCTTAAAAATAACACCCCAATTGAGCGAAAATACTCAATTGGATGTTATTCGTTATTTGAAAATGTATTTGTCACGGTTTCATATATCTATCAGCAATGAGATATAAAACCGATCAATGATAATCCGCAAACCAATAACCATTAACGATTAACGGATAATGCCTAATCGAGTTTTAACTCGATTAGGGTAACAACTTAACGAGATCTGTACTTAACAAAGGAGGTTTGTTGTGGCTAGCACGAGAACGAACCTAACAGCATATCGTACTCCACAGTTTTCTATTTTGTCCGAGAACCAGAAGGAGAGTATTTTTAATGGAGTAATAGAAACCCTTCAACGTACAGGACTTGATGTCCGCCATGAAAACGCTCGTGATTTGCTCAAAGAGCATGGTTGCCTGATTGACGGTAGTATTGTCAAGATTCCTCCGCAGCTTGTTCTTAAAGCTCTTTCAACGGTTCCGCCCGTAACCGTTATTTATAACTGGGACGGTTCCGGAAAAATTCGTATCGAAAGAAATAGGGTCTATTTTGGCCCCGGGCCTACAAACCCCAATTTTATCGATCCTGAAACCATGGAAAGACGTAAATATCTTAAAAAGGATCCTTCAATAGTTGCTAAGGTTTGCGATGCCCTTCCAAATATCGGGTTCGTGCAATCTCTGGGAAGTATAAGTGATGTAACGGGGAGCCTGGCGGATGTTTATGAATTTGCGGAGATGATAACCAACACTGCCAAACCGATTATGAGCTGGGCTTTCTCAAGAGATACCTGCCGCGATATTCATAAGATCGCTATCGCCATGGCAGGCGGTGAAGAAAAATTTAAACGTCGCCCAAATTACATTTATTATGGTGAGCCGATTTCACCCTTATTAAGTGATTTCAACGCCATGGACAAGGTGATGTACTGTGCGGAAAACCGCATCCCTCAGGTTTACACACCGTGCTGTATTGGTGGTGCTACGGTTCCTGCAACACATGCCGGACATCTGGTATGCGCCATGTCTGAATCGATGCTTGGCGTCGTTGTATCCCAGCTTATCAATCCTGGTACTTGTGTCATTATGGGCGGTGTACAGTCAATTCTTGATATGCAATATTCCGTATACGCATATGGAGCACCCGAACTAAGCCTTTTAAGCGCAGCTCTCACGGAAATGGCTAAGTATGTGGGTCTACCCATGTTCTCTACTGCCGGCTGCACCGATGCCAAAACGATGGACTCACAGGCCGCCATTGAGGCCACTCTTTCGATTCATTCCGCCATGCTAAGCGGATCAAATTTTGTTCACGACGTTGGATACACCGAATCAGGAATGACCGGTTCTGTGTTTCAGCTCACATTAGGAGATGAGATCATCGGAATGAGTCGTCTCATAGTTGGTGGTGTAGAAGTTAATGAAGAGACCATGGCTGTGAAGGAAATCTGCAACGTAGGCCCTGGTGGTCACTATCTTTATGAAAACCATACCATGAAACATTTCCGTTCTCACTGGCAACCCACGCTCATGGACCGAAAGAGCTTTGAGGACTGGGAAGAAGATGGTAGTACTACAATGAAAGACAGGATCATTAAGAAAGTTCGTAATATCATCGCTACCCACAAGGGCCCGGAAGTTTCGGAAGAGGCAAAAAAGAAGATCAACGAGATCTTACAAGCTGCCGAAGATCGCGAAAAGAAAAAGGTGGGAGCAAAATAATAATAATAGGATAATATCATAACTCTGTTTATCTTTTGTCTAAAACCAATAACAATTAACAAATAACTTATAACAACTAATTGAGTTTTTGCTCAATTAGGATAATAGCTGCAAGGAGGAAAAAACATGTCAGAACTTTTGGGTAAAATAACCGAGTCATTGATTGCCGGCAACGTAGATGGAGTGTCCGAACTTACGAAGGAAGCTTTAGATGGTGGTTCCGAAGCGCAGGACATATTGGAGAAGGGACTACTTTCCGGAATGGATGTCGTAGGGCAACGATTTAAGGCCAATGAGATGTTTATTCCAGAGGTATTGCGTTGTGCAAAGGCGATGAGCGGAGCCATGGAAATTTTACGGCCGCTTTTAATTGAAGGTGGTGTAGCGATGGTAGGATCGATCGTGATAGGCACGGTTAAAGGTGACCTTCACGACATCGGAAAGAACCTGGTGGGGATGATGTTTGAAGGTGCCGGGTTTGAGGTGATAAATTTAGGAATCGATGTAGATGTGCAGCAGTTTGTTGACGCTGTAAAGGAGCACAAACCCAGCATAATAGGCATGTCGGCGCTTTTAACAACCACCATGCCTAAAATGGGTGAGACGGTTAACGCACTAAAAGAGGCGGGCATCCGTGATCAGGTAAAGGTGATGGTCGGTGGGGCACCGGTTACGACCGGGTTTGCAGAAGAGATTGGTGCAGACGGCTATGCCTCAAATGCGGCAAGTGCGGTTGAAAAGGGCAAAGAATTAGTAGGCTGAACGTAATTATCGACTACATAAATCCAGATTGACAATAGGGTCGGTTTATTAATGCCGGCCCTATTATTTTTGAACGTTACCAAAATATTACAAATCTGAAAAAATGAGACAGCATGATAAGACATCACCCAACAGAATCGAGTGCTTTCCCTATCGAGACGACATCTACAGACGGCATGATAGATTATGTTGTAGGTATAGATACGGGAGGTACTTATACGGACAGTGTGCTTCTTGACTATAAAACTCGCAGGATTATTGCATCCGGCAAGACTCTAACGACCCGGGAAGATTTAACAATAGGAATCACCAAAGCTCTTAAAAAGCTTCGCATTAAAGACCCTGCTAAAATAAAACTGGTTGGCATTTCCAGCACTTTGGCTACAAATTCCATTGCAGAAGGGAAAGCTAAGCAGACAGGGCTTCTTTTGATAGGATACGACCGCGATCTCGTCTCCAGTTACGGTTTGCATACAAAATTTCCAACTAAAAATTTTAAATATTTTAAAGGTGGCCATACATCTCAGGGAGAAGAAAATGAACCTCCCGACCTTAAAAGCATTAGGGCATGGGTTAATAAGCATCAAAACGATCTAGAAGCTCTGGCCATTTCCAGCTACTTTAGTCCTCTCAATCCCTCCCACGAAGAACAGGCTTTTGAAACAATACGCGAAATCTGCTCTCTTCCGGTGGTGCTGGGTCATCAACTCTCTTTAAAACTCGGTTCCATTAAACGAGCAACGACAGCTTGTTTAAATGCTTCCCTTGTGGCCATAATGCAGGAATTTATTGAAGCGGTTCGAGAATCATTAAAGAACCAGGGAATCCGCGCACCTCTCATGATCGTTAAAGGAGACGGTTCTCTAATGCCTTACACTGAGGCGGTCCATAAACCGATTGAGACCATCATATCGGGTCCCGCCGCCAGTGCCATCGGTGGTCGTTTCCTTTCAGGTTGCAGTAATGCTCTTGTGATAGACGTAGGCGGAACTACTACCGACATGGCTTTGATTAATAACTTTGAGATCACAATATCAGAAGAGGGTGCCCGGGTTGGTGAAATCGAGACAGCCGTGAAAGCAGCGCGGATTCGAACCATTGGCTTGGGATGCGACAGCCGGATATCCTTTGGCCCAGGGAGCCAGGTTCAGGTTGGACCGGGGCGCGTAGTTCCTTTGTCACGGCTGGCATCTCGGTTTCCACGAGTTAAAAAAGAAATCCTCAACTTGAAAAAGAAGCGTATACTCGATTGGAGACCGACTGATACTGAATACTGGTTTCTGTATAAGGAAATCGATCCCGAAAAGCTTTCATCTGAGGATTTGCGTCACAATGAATTGCTCCAACTTTTAAACAAAGGACCTCTCAGTCTAACAGAACTATTAAAAAAAGCAGATGTTCACCATCCCGTGCAGTTGAATGCCGATCACTTGATTCACCGAGGGTATATTGAACACTCGACTTTGACTCCCACCGATCTCCTGCACGTGAATGGGCAGATGAACAAATGGAACACAGAAGTGGCTCTTCAAGCTGTTGAATGCGTCTGTGAAATATACGAAAAAAACCTCAGGACCTTTGTGGAGGAAACGCTTGACCTCATTGCAGCCTCTATGGTGGAAGAGGCTGTCGTCTTCCTGGCCCGTCAAATAAAAGAAGATCTCCTACCAAAACAGCTTGAAGGTTCCTGGGGGAGATGGCTATTCGAAGAAGCTCTCACCGGAAAGAACCCTTTTCTGTCGATTACAATAGCCAGCCGCTTTCAGATTATCGGAATTGGTGCACCTGCCGAGATATTCATTAAAAGGGTTTCAGATAAACTTAAAGCTCCTTTTGTTTTGCCCGATCACGCTCCTGTGGCAAATGCTGCGGGAGCTGTGGCCGGATCTATAATGGTAGAAAAAGAAGCAATCATCTACCTTCAGGAAACGGAAAACGCACGTACCCATGTAGTACAAATCGAAGGGGAAGCAACTCGCTTCATGGAAATGGAAGATGCCTGCACTTACGCGGAAAAGATAGTTCTAAAACTTGCACGGGATGGTGCTATTGCATTCGGGGCCGTCGATCCCCAGGTGGTTATCGAAGATATTACGGAAGGAGCTCTTAGACGTATTCTGGCTCGTGCGGTTGGGAATCCGAAACTTTCGGAACAATGGGGAAGCTTAGATCTCTCAACTTAGAGCGCATAGTTTTCATGCGAAAGATTGAGACCTTTGCAAAACGCCCCCTTTTGCCCAATTTCTGTGTCATGCTCAACATTTTGCACGAAGTGAAGCTTTAGCGTTATCCTCAAAATACTCAATGTATTCCTGTGGTTAATCCGCCTGAGGCGGATCGCCTTCCTTGAACTTGAATCCCGCTACAGCGGGAAGCATTTTTCAAAAGTCTCTCTTTACAGCCAAATAGTTACTTTTCTTTTGGAATATAATGATTAATATAAGATAATCTGTTATGAGATATTAAACTGCTTTAACGGTTAGATTTTATAGGAGGATATCATGTGGGAATATACAGAAAAGGTAAAAGATCATTTCCTTAACCCGCGTAATGTGGGAGTGATTGAAAATGCCGATGGAATGGGAGAAGTTGGATCTTTGGCATGCGGGGATGCTCTGAAATTAACTTTTAAACTTGATGAAAATAAAAAAATCAATGATGTAAAATTCCAGACCTTTGGATGTGCAAGCGCCATTGCATCCTCCTCGGCTTTAACAGAAATAATCAAAGGTCTTACCATAGAGGAAGCTGAAAAGATTACAAATGAAGATATCGCAAAATATCTTGGAGATCTTCCAAAGGAAAAGATGCACTGCTCGGTTTTGGGAAGGGATGCCCTTGAACACGCGATTGCCAACTACCGTGGTGAAGCGGAAAAGGAGATTGAGGGCGAAATTGTATGCGAATGTTTCGGGGTAACAGATCTTGAAATTGAAAGAGCTATTAAAGAAAATAACCTTTCAACGATTGAAGATGTAACAGATTATGTTAAAGCGGGGGGAGGCTGCGGCAATTGTCACGAAAGAATCCAGGAAATCATTGACTCTATGCACGGCAAAGAACCTCGTGTAAAGAGAAAGTCCGAAAAATTGACAAATATCAAGAAGATCAAGCTGATTGAAGAGACTTTAGATCGTGAGATCAAACCGGCTTTGAAAAAAGACGGCGGTGATATCGAACTGATTGACGTGGATGGAAACATTGTTCTTGTTAAAATGCATGGTACATGCGCAACCTGCACTGCCTCCCAGGTGACGCTTAAAAATTATGTAGAAACAAAACTGAGAGAACTCGTTACATCTGAACTTGTAGTGGAGGAGGTGCAATAATGAATGTTATCTATTTAGACAACAATGCCACCACAAAGGTGGCGCCTGAAGTTTTGGATGAGATGCTTCCCTATTTTAGCGAATTTTACGGGAATCCGTCCAGTATGCATACTTTTGGCGGTAACATAGGTCGGAAGATACGAGAAGCGCGCGAAAAAGTCGCAACAATATTAGGCGCCGCTCCAGAAGAGATTGTATTTACTAGCTGTGGTACTGAAAGTGATAGTACGGCTATTCGGGCGGCTATTCTCTCGAATCCTGATAAAAGGCATATTATAACAACCAGAGTTGAGCATCCCGCCGTAAAAAATCTCGGTGAATATTTTGCTAAAAATGGTTTTCGTGTGACCTTTGTTCCCGTTGATCGAAAAGGCCGGCTTGACATTGATTACCTTTACGAAAACCTGACCGATGATACTGCAATTGTAAGCATAATGTGGGCCAACAATGAGTCCGGTACGATTTTTCCAATCGAAGAACTTTACAAAACCATAAAGGAAAGAGAGATCGTTTTCCATACCGATGCCGTTCAAGCAATTGGAAAGATTCCAATTGATGTCAGCAAGACCGAAGTGGATATGCTCTCCCTTTCAGGCCACAAATTTCACGGACCTAAAGGTATCGGAGTGCTTTACATACGCAAAGGTACTAAATTTTCTCCGTATGTCATCGGTGGGCATCAGGAAAGTGGTCGAAGAGGCGGAACAGAAAATGTTGCCTCTATCATTGGGATCGGAAAGGCATGTGAGTTGGCTATGGAACATCTGGACGAAAGAAACACCAGAGTAAAAAAGTTGAGGGACAAGCTTGAGACAGAGATATTAAAACGTATTCCGAATACCATAGTAAATGGGGACCCGGAAAATCGTCTCCCAAACACAACAAGTATAGCATTTGAATATGTTGAAGGTGAGTCTATTCTTTTAATGATGGATGAGTTTGGTATATGCGCTTCATCAGGCTCTGCATGCACATCCGGTTCCTTAGAACCGTCACATGTTTTACGGGCAATGGGGGTGCCTTTTACTGCGGCGCACGGCTCGATCCGCTTCAGCTTGAGTCTTTACAACACAGAAGAAGAGATTGACTTTATCATTGAAAAACTTCCCCCGATTATTGAGCGTCTGCGAGAAATGTCTCCATTCTGGGGTGATAAGGTGATTGGTGATCGGTGACTGGTAAGGTTTAAAAAGATGAACATCGAACATCGAACGTCCAACATCGAATGATGAATAAAAAAACCAGAACTACTCAATGATATTTTAGAGGAAACAGAAGAATTAATTAAGATTTTTGTTACGAGTATAAAAACGGCCTCCGGCCTCCCCGAGCTGTAAGCTCTACGAGCCAGAAGCCGTAGGGACCTACGCCCCGGAGAGCTGAAAAGAAAAAGAAATAGTCATGTAAGGTTCGACATCGGAATTTTAAAAAAAATGAAATTAAATTGAAGAGCGAAGCGACATCATTATTCGACGTTCAATGTTGGACGTTCGATGTTGAACGTTCACCTTATTTTTACACCTGTCTCACTTTCTTTTTTAGCCAATCGATCCAGGGATCAAAGCCCTCTTCCGTCTTTGCTGATATTTCAAAGACAGACATGTCAGGATGAATTTGGTGAATGTATCTTATGGCCATTTCCTTGTCATAATCAAGATAGGGTAACAAATCTACTTTATTTAGTAGTGCTGCGTTGCATTCACGAAACATAAGGGGATACTTAACAGGTTTATCTTCGCCTTCTGTAACACTAAGAACCACTACCCGCGCACTCTCACCGATGTCAAACTCAGCAGGGCATACCAGGTTTCCAACGTTTTCCACAATCAAGAAATCAATGTCATCCAGGTCAAGGTTGTGTGCAGCATTTCCTATTACATGGGCGGCAAGGTGACAATCACCACCGAATTCATCTGTATTTACTTGTACAACCGGCGCCCCTGTTTTGGCGAGTCTGTCAGCATCATTTGAGGTACAGATATCACCCACAATAACAGCGCTGTTTATCTCCGGCATTATAAACGAAAGGGTCTTTTCAAGAATAGCGGTCTTGCCGGATCCGGGGGAACTCATCACGTTAAGGACAAAAATTCCTTTTTCAGAAAACATTTTCCTGTTCTGCTCCGCCATTGTGTCATTAACATCAAGAACTTTGCGAACTACTTTTATTTCCATGTCAATCCTCTGTGATCTTTATTATAAGAATAAGTTGCATGTTTATCAATTTTTACACATCTGCCAATTCTATTGATTCAATATTAAGCTCCCGACCCGAAACAATCTCTATTGAACCGCTTTTGCATTTTTTACATGTAAAGACCGGTTCTTTTATGGTCCACTCAATATTGCACTCCTTGCATCTTGCAACGACCGGTATCTCTTCAATATAAAGCTTTGCATCTGATAGAAGGGTGTCTTTGGCTACAATGTCAAAACAGAAGCGAAGGTTTTCGGGCACAACTGCGGCCAGCTTACCTACCTTCAACTTGACACCTTCCACCTTTGTGTTCTTCATTTCATCAGGTATTGAAGATGTTGCAATTTCAACGATCTGCATTGCAATTCCCAATTCGTGCATAATTTACCGTCTTGAAAAGTAATCTTTTTGCATCAAATTTGTTATGACACCCCAAAGCGCCTCTTAATCTCAAACATTAGAATCTATTATAGTATTTGTCAAAATAACGTTCCATTTCAAAGAGTGTATGCAGCGTCTGAGCTTCCGAGCTAATCAATTTGGGGACATT
>CAZQOH010000026.1:0-14852 GCA_964594355.1 uncultured Desulfobacterales bacterium | reverse complement strand
AGACGCTGCATACATTCTTTGAAACGGAACGTTATTTTGACAAACACTATAACTTAGAACGAACCTTATTTGAAAATGAAAAACATACGCAACTTCAGCATTATAGCACACATTGATCATGGCAAATCCACCTTGTCTGATCGCCTTATCCAGGCAACCGATATTATATCGGAACGGGATTTTCAGGACCAGATCCTCGACACCATGGATATTGAGCGGGAACGGGGTATTACGATTAAAAGCCAGACGGCCGGTCTTCCATATACAGCATCAGATGGTCAGACATATTTTTTAAACCTAATAGACACCCCAGGTCATGTGGATTTTACCTATGAAGTTTCAAGGGCATTAGCTTCATGTGAAGGTGCTCTTCTTCTGATAGATGCCAGCCAGGGAGTAGAGGCACAAACCATTGCCAATCTTTATCTTGCCGTGGAACATGATCTTGAGATTATTCCTGTAATCAATAAGATAGATTTAGCATCTGCAGATATTGAAAGAACAAAAAAACAGATAGAGGATGACCTTGGACTTGATCCTGATACATCGATTCTTACTTCAGCTAAGGAGTGGATTGGAATCGAGAATGTGCTTGAAGGGATTGTAAAATACCTGCCGCCGCCGTTAGGTGATCCAAAAGCACCCCTTAAAGCTTTAATCTTTGATTCTCACTATGATCCCTTCCGAGGTACTATAATTCATTCCCGAATCTTTCAAGGCAGTATAAAACCCGGCGATACGATTCTATTTATGTCCAACAATGCAACCTATAAAGTCGAAGAGGTCGGAATCTTTCAGATTAAGAGGGTGCCTCAAAAGGTACTTTCAGCCGGCCAGGTGGGATATATTATCGCAGGTATAAAGACCGTAAGCAACACCAAGTGTGGTGATACAATTACATTAAAGAACAGACCATGCAAAACTCCCATGCCCGGTTTCAAAGAATCTAAACCGGTTGTTTTTTCTTCTATCTACCCTGTAGCTTCTGATGGATACGAGGATCTGGCCGCTGCCCTTGAAAAGTTGAAGTTAAATGATGCATCCCTGCTTTATGAAAAGGACTCTTCAATAGCTTTGGGCTTTGGTTTTCGTTGCGGCTTTTTGGGACTTCTTCATCTTGAGGTTGTACAGGAAAGACTTGAACGTGAATATGATCTTTCCTTAATACTAACAGCGCCATCCGTACAATACGAACTTATCATGAATGATGGTACGACAACAATTATTGACAATCCAGCTTTATATCCGGATCCAAGCGGAATTGAACATACAAAAGAGCCGTTCATTCGCGCCACAATAATAACACCTGATCGTTACATGGGAGCGATCATGAAACTCTGTCTTGACCGGCGTGGATTTAATATCAATTATCAGTATCTTACAAATAATCGCCTGGAGATGATATTTGAACTTCCGTTAGCAGAAGTGGTTTATGATTTTTATGATAAGCTAAAATCGGTAACCCAGGGATATGGATCATTTGATTATGAGATAATAGAATTCAGAGACACTGATATTGTTAAAGTGGATATTTTAATAAATGGGGAACGTGTGGATGCACTTTCGCAACTTGTTCACAGAGACAGGGCTGTTGAACGTGCAAGACTTGCATGCGAAAGACTGCGTGATGAAATTCCAAAGCAGATGTTCAAGATAGCCATCCAAGGAGCTATCGGGGCAAAAATAATCGCCCGCAAGACGATTTCCGCATTTAGAAAGGACGTCACTGCAAAATGCTATGGCGGTGATATAACACGAAAACGAAAACTACTTGAAAAACAAAGAAAGGGGAAGAAGCGGATGAAGATGGTTGGCCATGTAATGATTCCCCAATCTGCATTTTTGGCGGTATTAAAGACGGATGACAGATGACAGGTGTCGAAAGATAGAGGACGGAAGACAATAGTTTAAATAATCTTGGTGCCTTTGTGGCCTTTGGCTCGTAGAATCTACGTGGAGAGTAAAATACCGGAGCAATTACAAGATAAATGTTAAATAAAATGAGGTTATAAAATGGGAATGACTATTACTGAAAAGATTCTTGCAGGTCATGCCGGTCTTGACATTGTAAGACCCGGGGATCTAATAAATGCAAAAATTGATGTTGCGCTTGGAAATGATATAACAGCTCCCATTGCAATAAAGCAATTTTATAAAAGCGGAGCAAAACAGGTTTTTGATAAGAGCAGGGTCGTACTTGTTCCGGACCATTTTGTGCCCAACAAGGATATAAAGTCAGCCATGCAGGCGAAGGTCCTGCGGGATTTTGCCAGGGAACAGGACCTTACATATTTCTTTGATGGGGGAGATATGGGTGTTGAACATGTGATTCTTCCAGAAAAGGGTATTGTTCTTCCAGGGGACCTTGTTATAGGAGCCGATAGTCATACATGTACATACGGTGGGCTTGGAGCATTTGCTACAGGCGTTGGAAGCACTGACCTTGCAGCTGCAATGATAACGGGAGAAGTTTGGCTCAAGGTGCCGGAAACCTTTAGGTTAATATATAAAGGGAAGCTTAATCCATGGGTCGAGGGAAAGGATCTTATCCTGTATACCATCGGTGATCTAGGCGTGGACGGAGCCCTTTATAAGTCCATGGAATTCACCGGTCCGGTTATAGAAAAACTTGTAATGGCAGAGCGGCTTACCATGGCTAATATGGCTGTAGAAGCCGGGGCCAAAAACGGAATAATAGAACCGGATGAGGTAACGAGAGAATATGTTTCAACCCGTGCGGTGCGTGACTTTAAATTTTTCAAAAGTGATGAGGATTATGATTATGCTAAAATAGTTGAATACGATGTCACCAAAATAGAACCGCAGGTGGCATTCCCTCATCTTCCTGAAAACACAAAGGGTATCAGCGAAGTGGAGGAAATACGGATAGATCAGGTTGTGATCGGTTCTTGTACGAACGGGAGGATAGAAGACCTGCATTCCGCCGCCGCTATCCTTAAAGGAAAGAAGGTGGCACGGGATATACGCCTTATTATAATACCTGCTACGCCTTATGTATACAGGTCTGCTTTAAAGGATGGCCTGTTTGATATTTTCCTGGACGCAGGAGCGATAATCAGCCCTCCAACATGCGGTCCCTGTCTTGGAGGATACATGGGAATACTTGCAAAGGGAGAGCGGGCTGTGGCTACAACCAATAGAAATTTTGTGGGAAGGATGGGACATCCTGAAAGCGAAGTATATCTTTCAAATCCTGCAGTGGCTGCAGCATCTGCCATTCTGGGGAAGATAGGCGGGCCGGACGAGGTTCTTTAAATCTGGTGCAAAACGGCTAGAGGGAAAGTTATTTTGTAACCGTTCAGGGGTTCAAGCCTGCTCGCCGGATGGCAGGCGGGGTTCAGCGTTCAAAGGTTATCGGTTTGACGAAAATCTCTACATTTTCACCATGATATGGTCATAGTGCATAAATCAAGACCTTTGGTTTATTTTTTAACGCGCGCGATTTTTTACTCCTGACGTCCATGAAATCCGAACTGAAACCCCGGATTTTGAATCGATATCCTTTATTCTCAGGCATTGGAGCAAGCTCAAGGCAAAAAACTAACCCTGAACGGGGAACGCTGAACCTGTGAACGGTTACGAAAACACAGAAAAAATGGAGAATAGAATGAAAGTAACAGGAAAAGTTTGGAAATTTGGAGACGATGTTGACACCGATCTAATTATACCCGCAAGATATTTAAACAGCAGCGATCCTAATGAACTCGCAAAACACTGTATGGAAGATGCCAACCCGGATTTTGCCGGAAAGGTAGCTGAATCGGATATAATTGTTGCAGCAAAAAATTTTGGATGCGGATCTTCCAGGGAGCATGCACCCATTGCCATAAAAGCGGCAGGGATATCTTGTGTTATTGCAAAGAGTTTTGCAAGGATCTTTTACAGAAATGCCTTTAATATGGGTCTTCCCATACTGGAATGTGAAAATACAGACGTGTTTAATACAGGAGAGAGGCTTTCCATAAATTTTGACACAGGTGAGATCATCCTTGTGGAGACAAATGTATCCTATTCAACAAAGCCTATTCCACCCTTTATGCAGGAGCTTGTCCAAAGCGGCGGGCTGATGAAACATATAGAGAAAAAGATAAAATAACCATGAGACCTTTGCAAAACGCATAATGAAATCCTTCACAGAAATCATTTTTTCTTTGTTATAGTAAACTCTCTGATCCGGTTTCCTTTCATCTTCTTTATGGTAGCTACAAAATTTTCAAGAGGAATTTCTTCTTTTTCTTGGGGTATTCTGCCGATTTTGTCAAGAATGTAACCGGAGAAGGTGTTGTACTCACTTGAATCGGGAATATTCATTGGTATATTTTCATTTACTTCATCAATTTCAGATTTACCAAGAACGCTCCATTCGTTGGGCTTAATCTTAACGATATAAGGCTCAAACTTATCCGTCTCATCGATTATCTCTCCGACGATCTCTTCGAGTGCATCTTCTAGTGTTATCAAACCGGAGACGCCACCATACTCATCCACAATAATGGCCATATGTTGTTTTCTTTCCTTGAATTGTTTAAGCAAGTTGTCCAATTTCTTGTTTTTCGGAACAAAATAAGGTTCATGCATGATTTTTCTGACATCAATCTCCTCTTTTGATGTCGCCTGGTGCATGAAAAGATCTTTTATATTTAAAATACCGATGACATGATCAATATCTTCTTTAATCACGGGAATTCTTGTAAAACCGGACTTGATAATTTCTTCAAGCTTTAAATCCTCGTCTTCATTGATGACAAACATATCCGCCCTGGGGGTCATAATTTCAGAAGACTTGGTATCATCAAATTCAAAGATATTGTAAATCAATTCCATTTCCTCTTCCTTAATTTCTCCTTCTTCTTCAACCACTTCAACCATGGTCATCAGTTCTTCTTCTGTGACTTTCGGTCTCTTTTGTATTTTACCCGTGAGTTTGGGAATGAAGTTTAGCAATACTATGATCGGAGTAAATAAAATAGACAACCAATAAAGAGGGAATATTACAATTCTGGCAATCAGTAAGTTGTTTCTGGTAGCAATTGATTTAGGAAAAATCTCGCCAAAAATCAGAATAAGAAAAGTCATTACTCCGGTAGCAATACCGACAGCATTGCTGGAAAGAAGACTAATGGCCATAGCGGTGGCCATAGCTGACGCACCAACATTAACAATATTATTACCTATAAGGATAGTTGAAAGAAGTCTGTGCGGATCATCTTTCATTCTTTTAATCAACGCGTTGACTTTGCCCTTTTCTTTGGCGAGATGTATCGCTTTGGCTTTGCTGATCGAGAATAAGGCGGTTTCGGCTGAAGAAAAAAAACCGGAGAGCAGAAGCAAGACTATCAAAATCACAATCTGATCGAATAGCATATGTATTCCTAGTTTAAATGCTTGAATTTACAATTGACCTTCTATAAGTTTTCTCAATGGCACACATCTCAGGAAGGATTGATCTGTAAGTATGCGGGTGGTATAAGCCTTGCTTTAAAAGATCCTTCCAGAAAGGATTTATTTATTTGTGAACCAGATGGATAATTCCATTTAATAAATCAATATAATAATATTCGGCGGGTATGTCAATCAAGAAGTCGGCAAGGTTATTGATTAAATATTGGTGGTTATGATATTCCAGCCGAAGTAACTACAAGGCCATTATGAGGATGTTGAGGTAAGACTGAAATTATAATGTATTATTGAACACTTTTATGTTGAAGTATCAAAAAAGTTATATTAGTTAGTAATTGCTTTTCTTAACTACTTTTCCAATATAGGAAAAGAATGAGGTGGCAAAGATTGTGAGCGTTGAAAAAGATGGATGTAGCAGAAACATTTAAGAGGTTCTTAAATTTACCCTTGAGGAGAAAAAGATATGAATAAGAAATTAATTATTATAGGGCTCGGACTTATCGCTGTTCTATTGCTTTGGTCAGGGATTTCAATTTATCCTGACTGGCTGTGGTTCGAAAATCTAGGCTTTTCGCCTGTTTTCTGGACGATGCTTTTGAGTAAATTCGGGTTCGGTTTCTTGGTTTGGCTGCTTTTGATTTTTATAATATTCCTTAATCTTTACGCCGCCAAACGTTTAAACCCAGGTGACGGGTCAGGAGTATCCTTTAAAGCTGCGGATGATTATATTTCCCAACTTGGCATTTCAAGCAGGGCCTTAAATTCTCTCCTTATAGCTTTTATCCTGATTCTTAGTTTTTTTATTGCGTCAAAAGGCTCCATTCAATGGGATATGCTCTTGCGTTATCTATATCAGCAACCCTTTGGCAACACGGATCCTATTTTTAACATGGACATCGGTTTTTATCTATTCTCTCTTCCCTTTTATATTTTCGTCCGAGACGGGTTATTAGTGCTTTTCATTTTGGCTGGTCTGGTCACTATGGGTTGGTATCTGAAAAATGGTGCGCTTCAAATAGAGGGTGAATTTAATCAAGTGGAGGGTGTCCCAACCTCTTTACCTAAAATTAACATTTCGCCAAAAGCCAAAAAGCACCTTATTTTCCTGGGAGGAATCATTGTTCTACTCCTGGCCTGGGGTTATTATCTGAAAATGTACGGACTTTTGTATTCGACACAGGGACCTGCTTTCGGTGCCAGCTATACTGATGTCCACATCAAGGCCCTGGCATATAAGATTTTAATCATTGTCTCTCTAGGCTTTGCTTTGGTCCTTTTTTTCAACGCTTTTAAATTCAGAATGAAATTAATCTGGATAAGCGGAGGAATTTGGATAGGGGCTGTGTTGGTGTTTGCGATCCTGCTTCCCGTCCTGATACAAAAAATTGTGGTTAAGCCCAATGAATTAGCTAAAGAATCACCCTACATCGCTTACAATATTGATTATACCCGTAAAGCCTATAATTTGGATAGGATAAAAGAAATCGATTTTGAAGTTAAGGACAAATTAAGTGCGGAGGACATCAAGAAGCATGATGTAACGATTCAAAATATCAGGATCTGGGACGAGCGTCCTTTACTTCAAACCTACAGGCAGATTCAATCCATACGGCTATATTACGATTTTAACAATGTAGACGTAGATCGTTATCTAATCAATAACCAGTATCGGCAACTCATGTTGGCCACCCGGGAATTGGTGGTGAATCAACTTCCTCCCCAGGCAAATACATGGGTCAATAGACACCTGATTTATACCCATGGCTACGGATTGGCCGCAAGCCCGGTCAATGAAGTGACCAGCGAAGGACTGCCCCGTCTTTTTATCAAAGACGTGCCGCCTTCCTTTGAGCCTGACCTGAAGATAGAGCGCCCCGAGATCTATTATGGTGAAAAAACGGATCAATATGTTCTTGTAAAGACGAAGACCAAGGAATTTGATTACCCCAAGGGGGACAAGAATGTCTATACCATCTATCAAGGAAGGGGAGGTGTCCCTATAAATTCTTTTTTCAGAAGGTTTTTATTTGCCATTGAATTCTTGGATCCCCAGATACTATTTACCACTTATTTAAACCCGGAGAGTAAAATAATGTATAACCGCCGTATTGCCAGGCGCGCTGGTTTGATTGCCCCATTTCTCCAGTATGACGGTGATCCGTACGTGGTTGTCTCCGGGGGAAAGATCTATTGGATTCAAGACGCATACACGACCTCTAATATGTACCCCTATTCTCACCGATCTTTTGGCCGTTTTGGAAATATTAAAAATAAAGGACTAAACTACATCCGGAATTCAGTCAAAGTAACTATAGACGCATATAATGGGGATATAGCTTTCTACATTATTGATGAAAAAGATCCTATTGTTAAAACCTATTCCAGAATATTTCCTGATCTATTTAAGCCTTTCAATGAAATGCCTGCTGATCTGAAAAAACACATCCGTTATCCCAGGGACCTCTTTAAAATCCAGGTGGATACATACACGAAATATCACATGCAAGATGTCCAGGTTTTTTATAATCAGGAAGACCTCTGGCAAATTCCTGATGAGTTGTATGGTGATAGCCGACAAGAAATGGAGCCTTATTATATCATTATAAAACTGCCCGAAGAGGAAAAGGAGGAGTTTCTTCTTATGATTCCTTTCACCCCTTCCAAGAAGGATAATATGATTGGTTGGCTGGCGGCAAGAAGTGATCTGCCCAATTACGGGAATCTGTTAGTCTACAAATTACCCAAGGAAAAACTGGTCTATGGACCGATGCAGATTGAAGCCAGGGTGGATCAACAAACGGATATCTCCCGGGAGTTGAGCTTGTGGGGTCAGAGAGGTTCCAGAGTCATCAGGGGCAATCTTTTAGCCATTCCCATCAGTGATACATTTATCTATGTAGAGCCGGTTTACTTAGAAGCAATACAGGAAGAAGTCGAATTGCCCTCAACAGGAACACCTCAGAGCGGAGCTAAGAGAAGAGCTGCGCCGGTTTCTTCACAACTGGATAAATCAAGGGGCGCTGCCATACCGGAATTAAAAAGGGTTATTGTTGCTTTTAGCAATCGTTTAATTATGGAGGAAAATCTTGACAAGGCATTAAGTAGTGTATTGGGTGAGCAAATATTCCATAAACAATTGGCTTCCCCATCTATTACTCAAACTGGGGATATTTCCAATATAGGGGTATTGGCTTTGGAACACTATAATAAAGCAAAAGATTACTTGCGCCAGGGGAATTGGGCTGAATACGGCAGGGAACTGGAAAACTTAGAGAAAATCCTAAAAGAAATGTCTAGTATAAAGAAGGAAAAGAAATAATAAAAAAGGGCTAATTTCATTGTTTTTTCCCCCGGATTTTGGGGAAAAAGAAAATCAAGCCTAGGGTTAGAAGTGGTATAAAAGCTATATTAAACAGCATCGTTTGTATAGAAAAAATGTCCGCAAGCTTTCCTATAAGTGGAGAAAGGGCTCCACCCAGTCCGTAGGCAAGCCCCATCATAAGACTCGCCACCATCGATCTTCCCTTTGGGGCCAATTCCTGTGCCATTACGACTCCAAGCGGCAGGGTCGCAAAGACAAATAAACCTGCTAAAAATGCCCCGGAATATACCCAGTTTCCTTTTACATAAAGAAACAACAAAAGAGAAGGAGTCATAAGCGCGTAAGCAACGAAGAATATCTTTTTAAAGTCGATTCTGTCTGAAAGAAAACCGGTAATAAGTCCGCTTGCAGTGCCTGCAACGATAAAAATTGATATTATAGAACCAATGGATATCAGCGAATAACCTTTTGTTGAGAGAAGAACTGGTGTAAAAGTCAAAAAAGATTGACCGACTACCGACCTTAACACCATTACAGACCAAATTAATAAAATCGGTTTCCACACTTTACCCAAAGTCTCTTTCATGGACCCGATAAAACCGGAATATCTCAACCCTTCGCTTATGGGTACAGGAACCACACGATAAAGGAAAATCATTGCCGTCATCCCGATAATCATGGTTGCCGGCATTGCAGAAAGTCCGTATTTATGAACAAACCAGGCAATAAAAATGGGCCCCACTCCAAACGCCAGTGTGCCTCCTGTGTTAAATACAGACATGGAAAATCCTGTATTTCTTCCACCGTAAGAAGGGATCATTCCTGTAACAGAAGGGTGCAACATGGATGAACCGGTGGCACCAATAGCAAGAACCAGTGTCAATAAAAAATACGTTGGGGCAATTCCTGATAGAGGGATAAAAAAAATAGTAAGGAAGAGGCCTCCCAGAATAAAAGACCTTGTCTGATAGCGATCGGCAAAATATCCGACAGAAGGTTGTATAATGAATGCAAGAAAACGGATAATCCCTGTTATCAACCCGACCTGTGCCATTGTGAGGGAAAATTTTTCCACAAAGGTAGGAATCAGCGGGGTTGCAAAGGAACTGAAGAAATCACCAAGAAAATGAACCAGTGTAAGAATTAAAATTATTTTAATATTTGCGCTTTTTATCTGTTCAGCCATTTTATTTTATACATTTCAACGAGGTCTGAATCTGAAAATGAGGAAGGTATAATAGAGAAAGGAAGAAACGGTGTCAAGCCGATCTCAAAAAAAACTTTATCATCAGTATAATGCCTGTTAATATATCTTTTAATGACAACGGCAACAAGGGGTTCCATTCCCTCCGCAGCAGATTTTTTTATGGCTGGATAATCGTTGCTTCCGGCACCGTTCTTCTAGCCGCTTCCTTTGGTATGTGCTATTCATTCAGCGTTTTTTTCACATCCTTACAAGATGAATTTTCCTGGAGCAGGGCAACAACCTCGAGCATATTTTCTCTCTATCTGTTTCTCGCCGGGGTGTTTTCTATCATTGGGGGCAGGGCCTCGGACAAATACGGTCCCAAAAATGTAGTATTGATAATGGGAATCATCAGCGGACTGAGTCTCGTTATAACGTCCCGAGTGCAATCTCTATGGCAACTCTATCTCACTTACAGCGTCCTTTTAGCGTTGGGAACGGGAGCAATGTATATCATCGTGATGTCAACGGGTTCTCGCTGGTTCCTCCGAAAACGGGCAACTGTTATTGGGATTATGGGCTCCGGAAGTGGCCTGGGCACAGTTATCGTGGCTCCGGTCAGTGCCTGGTTAATTTCGACCTATCACTGGCGCAGCACCTACATAATTATTGGCATTGTTGCATGGTCTGTTATTATACCTGCCGCTTTGCTGCTTAAGAAGGAGCCTTCGGAGATTGGAGCACACATTGATGGTAAACCTATTTCAGAGACAACTGAGTTTATCACCGCACCGGCGGCCGGAGAATTTTCTCTACGAAGGGTTGTAACAACCCGAAACTTCTGGCTGTTTTTCCTGATCTGGTTTTCCTATTCTTTCTGTTTGCACATGATTATGGGCCATCTCGTTCCCAGCGCCGAAGACGTGGGAATGACACCGATACGGGCGGCAGCCGTTTTGAGCATATTAACAGCTATTGCCATTCCATCTCGACTGATGGGCGGCTTTGTTGCGGATATGGTGGACAAGAGGACTATCGCTTCTGCATTTGCTTTAATCATCGCTATAACAATGTTCTGGCTTGTTTTTACTGACAAAATGTGGATGTTCTATTTGTTTGCTACTATCTATGGTATAGCCTATGGAGGTATAGACCCGCCGCTTATAGCCTTGGTTGGAGATGCTTTCGGACTATCCAAAGTAGGAGAAATAATGGGATTTTTGATGGTGAGTTGGGGTATAGGATCTGCAACCGGACCATACATCAGCGGTCTCATTTTTGATCAAACGGGCGGGTATCAGCTCGCTTTCTCCTCCGGAGGACTGTTAATGGTGATAGCAGCGATATGTCTTTTGAAGCTCAAGATAAATGGAAATCGGCCATCTGAAACACTATAAGAGACCTTTGAAAAATGCTAAATAATCCTCTCCAAGCAAATGCGCAGAATACCTCCTGCTTCGTGAGGTGGAGTTTCAGAGAGGCCGTATTTTCTTTGACTGTGTTAACGAACTTTTTTAATTTCCGGCCAAATAGCATCAAAATGCTCCCGGATACATTTCCTTTAGAATTTAGCAAATTAGAATCTGGTTTGTCATTACCATGAACTTCACCATGTTTGACTTGACGCGTCCGGACAATTCGTATAAATAACCATCTTCATGGATCGATTATCGTTCAATTGAGGTTACAGAAAAAGAAATATTATTTTATCAGATAGTTCAGGCAGGATTGATATAGTTTTTGAGAAAACAATATCATGTTCATCCTGTCTAAATTAAAATCAGATCAGGGGGTAGAAATGAGGCCATATTTTGAAAAAATGACAAAGTTTGGTAATGAGCTTAAAAAGGGGAAAATTATAAGCTCCGAAGAAAATCTTAAAAAAATCAAAGAGGTGGAGGTTGAAATCGAGGCCGAGGTCGAAAAGGTCAAAAATGTCGGATTTCCCACAGAAAAGATCAATGCAAGGGGACAGTTGACCGTGTGGCAGCGGCTTGAATATCTGTTGGATCCGGGCACCTGGTGTCCGTTGCACACACTTTATAATCCGGACGATAATACCGAAGGGACAACTAATGTTTTTGATGGTTTGGGTAAAATATCCGGCAAATGGGCGGTTATCATCGGTTTTGACAATAAAGTCCTGGCCGGAGCTTGGGTTCCCGGGCAGTATGAAAACATCTTAAGAGTAACCAATCTTTCAAAGCGATTGAACATCCCCTTGGTATGGCTTGTCAATTGCAGCGGTGTTAAGTTAACGGAGCAAGAAAAATTTTATGCGGATCGCCGGGGAGGTGGTACAACTTTTTTCAGGCATGCGGAACTGGAGCAGCTTGGGATTCCAATACTTGCCGGTATTTACGGTACAAATCCGGCCGGTGGCGGATATCAGGGAATTAGCCCTACTATCCTTTTTGCCCACAAGAACTGCAATATTGCGGTGGGAGGCGGCGGTATATTAAGCGGGATGTCCCCTAAGGGATATTTTGATGAAGATGGCGCAGAACAATTGATAGATGCAGCAAGAAAATTTAAGGCTAAACCCCCTGGTTCCGTTGATATTCATTACAATGAAACCGGATTTTTCAGATATGTCTATGAGAAGGAAGAAGAAGTGCTGGACGGACTGAAAGACTATATGAAGGACATGCCGGCCTATAATCCTAAATTTTTCCGTGTTGCGGAACCCAAGGAACCCAGGTTTCCTTCAGAAGATCTCTATCGCCTAATTCCTTTCAACCAAAAGCAGATGTATGACTTTGATGAAGTCCTGGCACGTCTTGTAGACGGCAGCGAGCACATGGAATTTCGACCCGACTATGGGCCTGAGATTTATACCGGATTGTGTAAGATTGATGGATTTCTGGTGGGATGCATCGGAAACCGTCAGGGCTTTTTCGGTGAGAATTATCCTGAATATGCCCCTTACCCGGGTATAGGTGGAAAACTTTATCGTCAGGGATTGATAAAATTAAACGAATTTGTCACCCTTTGCGGAAGAGACAGGGTGCCGATCATTTGGTTCCAGGATACAACAGGAATTGACGTGGGTGACATTGCTGAAAAAGCAGAACTTTTAGGATTGGGCCAGACTTTGATCTATTCGATTCAACAGACGGACGTTCCACAGATGCTTATATTACTTAGAAAGGGAACGGCTGCTGCACATTATATCATGGGAGGTCCGACTGGAAACCGACACAATGCCTTCACTCTGGGAGTCCCCACAACCGAGATATATGTGATGCATGGTGAAACAGCCGCTGCGGCAAGCTTCTCGCGCAGGTTGGTTAAGGAACAAGATGCCGGAAGACCTCTCGATCCGGTAATCGAGAGTATGAATAAAATGGTCCGGGAGTATCATGACTATTCCAGGCCCTTGTATTGCGCACAAAAAGGTCTTGTAGATGAATTATCAAATATGAGTGATATAAGAAAATATATGGCGGCCTTTGCAGGTGCTCTTTACCAAAACCCCAAATCAATTTGCCCTCAGCATCAAATGCTCTTGCCGCGAAGTATAAAGGGATAAAAAGGAGACAGGTGCGGTTTTCCTGCCGCATCTGTTAAAAATCTGTAACAATATCTGTTACCCTACTAGCTTTTTAGCTCCTTATTTATAATTTTTGTGCATTTTATGGCATAAAATTACTGCAGCTAATGAGTCTCAATAAAAATGAAATCCGAAATCCGAATATCGAAACTCGAAACAATATCAAATGACAGAAATCCAAATGACCAAAACAAATTAGCCTCTGTGGATCGGGATAACTTCTTTATCGTTTTGAACATTTGGGCATTCTAATTTCGGATTTGTTTCGAATTTCTAATTTCGTGCTTCGAATTTTCAAGCCGGAACAGAAAATATTCAATAGAAACCATAATGCAATTTAAAGAACCTCTTTGGTTCCGGCTTGGCCGGATTAGGCCTTCCGGCTATTGAAACCCACTTATCTTTTGTGAGTGTTTCAATTATTTCTAAACCGAGCGCTTTCATCTTTTTCACAACAAGATGTGTGTTCCCTTCAATCATCCCGGAACAGATAAATATGCCGCTCTCTGCCAGAACTCTTTGAATATCATCCAATAAAACAACAATAACTTCCATTAATATATTAGCAACAACAAGATCAAATCTTTCTTCCACACCCTCTACAAGGTTACCGGTTTTAACCTTGAACCGATGTGTCTCTATATTGTTTAGCCATAAATTCTTCTGGGCAATTTCAACTGCCACTTCATTATTATCGATACCAAACAATTTTTCAGCGCCAAGTTTTGCAGCTGCAATCATAAGAATACCGGAACCGGTTCCCACATCTAAAAAAGAGTCTCCGGGCTTCAGGTATTTTTCGATCATATGAATACATAGACTGGTTGTGGGATGAGTCCCCGTCCCAAAGGCCATTCCCGGATCTATTTCAATGATGATTTCATTTGGATCGGGATCATACTCTCGCCATGTGGGCTTTACCACGATGTTTTTGCTAATTTTCTCAGGCCAGAAATGTTCTTTCCACGATTCCGCCCAGTCTTTTTCATCTATTTCCTGAAAGGCAATTCTGGATATAATACCGTTTTCCTTTTTCAACCTTACAAGTTCTTTTTGTAAAACTCTCTGTTTTTCTTCTGCGTGTTTATTTATCCGAAAATAACCGATTACCGCATAGTGCTCAGGCGTCATTTGGGCATCATCTCCCCAATCCTCTTCCGGTTCAAGACCCGGATCTTCAACCACAACACCTTGCAATCCAAAGTCGTAAAAAATATTTGAAATAAGATCCGTTGCAAACTCTTTGTCATCGAATTCAAATATAACTTTTACTTCAAGCCATTTCATGGATTATTTTCCAGATATTTTTGACAGGATTATACCGGTTGTCATAAATATGTTCCGATTGACCAGCGTCTGAACTTCCGAGC
>CAZQOH010000025.1:0-14979 GCA_964594355.1 uncultured Desulfobacterales bacterium | reverse complement strand
TTAACTCTGAAAGGAGAACGTTCATCTGATAATGAAGTGAAAGAGGATAACTATTATCGTCGAGAAAGGTGTTTCGGAAAATTTGAAAGGGCTTTCAATTTACCGGTGGATGTTGAACTTGACAAAATTAAGGCCAATTACAAGGATGGTGTTTTGGAAATAGAAATTCCAAAACCAGAGGAAAAGAAACCGAAGCAGATTTCGGTGCACTAAAACTAATAATATCTTTTAACTCAGGGGTGGTTCAAAATGGGCCACCCCTTTAAAAGGTGCTTAACATGCGTAATTTAAACTATTACCTTTCATCTAAAACTTAATAAATTCGTCTTTTCACGAATTCATCAATATTGCTTCCTTAACGGCATCTCCCATTTCCGAAGTAGCGTGTTTTCCTCCTATATCCCGGGTTTTAAATTTGCCTTCAGACAAAACACTGTTTATTCCTTTTTCAATATCATTGGCTGCGGCCTCTTCTCCTAAATGCTCCATCATCATACGGATTGCTTCGATAGCCGCTACAGGATTAACCACTCCCTTTCCTTCATATTTCGGAGCAGATCCATGAATCGGCTCAAACATTGAGGGATAATCTCTTTCCGGATTAATGTTGGCGCCTGCAGCAAAGCCCATACCCCCTTGAAGCATTGCACCCAGATCCGTAATAATGTCACCAAAAAGATTAGATGCAACAATGACATCAAAAAATTCAGGATTCTTCACAAACCACATTGTTAGCGCGTCCACCAGTGCCATATCTGTTTTTATGTCGGTGTAGTCCTTTGCCACCTCATTAAATACTGAGTCCCAAAAAACCATTGAATAGTTTAGAGCATTTGATTTGGTACAGTTAGTCACCATCCCGACGGGGTTTGTATTGCCTAATTTCTTGCGCTTACGAGCCAGATTAAAAGCATATCGCATCACTCTTTCGCAACCTTTCTGCGAGAAAATAGCCGTTTGAATGGCAATACCACCAGGAGTTCCCATTTTGAAAAACCCACCCAAAGCAGAATACTCACCTTCGGTGTTTTCCCTTACTACAATCATATCCACGGTTTCAGGAGAAGCGCTTTTTATCGGTGATTCAACACCGGAGTAAAGCTTAATCGGACGTAAATTGACGTACTGATCGAACCCTTTGCGAATTTCGAGCAATAGTGTCAGAGAAACATGATCGGAGACCTTATTGGCATCTCCAATGCAGCCAAGAAATATGGTATCAAATTTCTTAAGAATATCCAGCATATCGTCCGGCATCATCCTGCCATGCTTAAGATAATAATCGCATCCCCAGGTAAAATTCTCGGTTTTAACTTCAAAGCCGTATTTAGCCGCTACAGTCTTTAGAATTTTAATGGCTTCATCAGATATTTCTTTTCCCACTCCGTCACCGGGAATGACAGCGATGTTATAGGATTTCATATATACCCTCCATTTATAGTCCAGTGCTCTGCTTCAGAAATTTTTCCCTTGATTTGCGCAAAACAAATTAATCTCATAATTAATCCATCTGCATCAAATTTATTATGACACCCTAAATCGCCTCTTAATCATAATCTTAATCTTAAACATGAGAACTTATTAGATTACGATTATGAGTAAGATTATGATTACGAAAAAATTCCATATCAATATAAAGGCAACTTAAATTGCCTGTTTTAAGGAAATAACTTTCTGAACGGACACTATTCTTGAACATGCTTCACAAGATGTCCAAGTTCAGGAAAAATAAGAGCTACACAGGCAAGTTTGCAAGCCTTGATACTCCCAGGTATACAAAAAAGAATCGTTTTTCCGATAACACCTGCAATCGCTCGGGATAAAAGGGCCGCGGAATCTATTTCTTCAAAGCTAAGCTGTGCAAAAAGGGGACCAAATGCCGTAAGTTCCTTATCAAACAATGGTCTTACCGCCTCAATCGTAACATCTTTGCCGCTTATACCCGTGCCACCCGTTAATAAGAGAACCTGTGGATCATGGTTTTCGATAGCATCGAGGATTGTTTTTGCTATGGTCTCGGTTTCATCAGGAATTACTTGATGAACCACCACATCATGCCCTTCTTTTCCAGCCAGTTTACTGATCCAGTTACCGCTTTTATCTTCGGCCAGTGTCCTGGTCGTTGATACCGTTATTATTCCCATCTTAACATATTGCGGGGCTTTCTTTTTATGTTCTCTGGTGCTCATATGACGTCCACCTTAATTTTTTTTATTTATTACCTTACATATCCACGCAAATGATATCCACAGGACTTCCGTATGATTAGCTTGGGCTCCAAAACGATCTTGTTCACCATATCCGGTGTGGCTTTTTCAATCTTATTAATTAGGATTTCCACACCCATGACGCCCATTTCGTATTTCTTTTGACTGATTGTGGTTAGATCCACACCAGCCAGGGAAGCCATTTCGATATCGTCAACCCCCATCAATGCAATATCTTCGGGAATTTTCAAGTCTTCACTCAAAACCGCTTCACGAACACCGAGTGCCATATAGTCGTCCTGGGCGAAAAAAGCGCTTGGACGATTTTTTATGGTTAGAAATAGCTTTGTAGCTTTGTATGCCTTCTCACGCACATAACCGCACTCCACTACCAGTTTGGAATCTGTATCCATGCCATGATCTTTTAATGCCTGTATAGCCCCCTTTGTCCGCACCGTTGCGGTTGAAGTATTCAAAGCCCCAGTAATTAATGCAATCCGGTCATGCCCCAGACGATAGAAATGCTTCACCCCTTCATAACCGCACGCATAGTTGTCCAACACGACATAATCCATTTTATTTTCGAGTTCAGAATCCATGGAGAACCGGTTTACCAGAACAAAAGGGAATTGATCCTCTACCAGCAGTTTGATATGCGGGTCATCAATTGTCACAGTTGCAAGAATGACACCGTCCACCCCTTTGGCGCGGAGCATATCGAGTGATTTCTTTTCCTTTTCTAAACTTCCATCAGTGTTACATAGCAGCATGCTATAATCTAATTCGTTGGCTTTTTTTTCAATTCCCAGGGCTAATTCCGGGGAAAACGGGTCGGCAATATTATTGACAATAAGTCCAATCGTATAGCTCCGTTTGCTAATCAGGCTTTTAGCCACATAATTAGGTTGATAATCGAGCTTTTTTGCTAAGTTGAGGATCTTTTGTCGTGTTTTTTCACTTACCCCAGGACGATCATTAAGAGCCATGGATACCGCAGTGGCCGACACTTGGGCCATTCGTGCGATGTCTTTTATAGTTGCATGATGTTTCATTCTGTTATTTGCTGATTGCCGATAAACCGTCCTCCATTATCGACAGCCCTTTTTCCAGCTGTGCGTCTGTGATCACAAACGGCACCAGGGTACGCATGATGTTACCATAACTGCCGCATGCTAAGGCGACCAAACCGTTTTCATGACAGTAGTCGACCATTTGTTTGGTCTCATCTGCCGCGGGCTCTTTATTGGGACCCTTGACGAGTTCTAATCCCAGCATGCCCCCTAACCCTCTGATCTCGCCGATTATGCTAAATTTTTTCTGCCATTGTTCAAAACGGTCTCTTAGTTTTTGCCCCAATGCGATGGATTTTTCCAACATATTATCTTCTTCAAAAACCTCCAGCACCGCAAGGGCGGCGGCACAGGCTACGGGGTTGCCGCTATATGTCCCGCCGAGGCCCCATGGGTGCACAGAGTCCATAATTTCGGCCTTGCCCACTACAGCGGATAACGGCATACCCGCTGCCAGGCTCTTGGCCACAGTAATCATATCGGGCTCAACGCCCCAGTGTTCAATGGCAAACATCTTACCGGTGCGACCCATACCGCTTTGGATTTCATCGGCCACGAACAGGATACCATTGTCGTGACAGATTTTCACCAGCTCCTGAAAATAGTTCGGCGGGGGTACGATAAAACCACCTTCGCCCTGAACGGGTTCGACTACAACCGCCGCAATTGCTTCCGGATTGATATGTTTAATGAAAAAATCGTTCAGCTTGTCCGGACCGACATCATCACCAAAGGGCATTCGGTAAACTTCCGGGGCAAAGGGACCGAATCCTAATTTATACGGCTTGACTTTGCTGGTCATGGTCATGGTCAGAAGCGTCCGGCCGTGATAGGCGTTATCAAATACAACGATTGCCGGTCTTTTAGTATAGTAACGGGCTATTTTCACGGCGTTTTCTACTGCTTCGGACCCACTGCTTAAAAAAATTGCCTTTTTGGCAAAACCACCCGGGGTAATCCGACAAAGTTTTTCCGCCAGTATCACCGCCGGCTCATAGGGGTTCACCATAATACAGGTGTGCGTCAGTTTCTCCGCCTGCGTTTTGATGGCTTCTACAACCTTCGGATGGCTATGGCCGATATTCATCGTACCGATTCCAGCTGCAAAATCGATATATTTCCGGCCATCTACACCACGAAGAATTGCTCCCTGGGCAGATTCGATGAATTTCATCGAGACACTACCGACACCATTAGAGATAAATTGAGACCTAAGTTCACTAAGTTGTTCATTCGATTTCTGGTTCATGCGTTCCCTCCTTTGTAAAAAGTTATAAAATTGCCACTAATTGGTTCAACAAAATATTCCTAATTATTTTCAAAGATTTATAATCTTTGTTATGGAAACAGCGTTAATATTCCATATGCCATCTTAAAATAATTAATTATGATTCCAAAACTAAACACTTTAACGTTAAATATAATAATTTAATCATATATTACTTTACATTATATATTATTAAATAGATTAATCAAAAACGAGTTGTCAAGTGAAATATGAAAAAGTTATTATTACAATTTGTTAAAAAAATATCAGAACAACATATAACTCACTGAATAAAAAATAAATTCAAATTGTATTAAAATATACTTAAACGATTTAGCTTAGTAAATTGTAAAAAATATAGACAATATTAAACTTGATGAATTCGTAAAAAGACGAATTCATCAAGTTTAAGATATTAGGTTTTTGTTTTTTGTTCCATAACAGGCACCAGACAATCATTTTGAGAAATGTGCCTCTATTTTACACTTGACAAAGAGGTGGTAATATATAATTAAATACTAAAACGTTAAAGTCATTTTATTGTCGATTCATTAATGGTATTGAAGTATCAACTTAATTAATCATTATTAAAGGAGAAATCATATGTATGGACATTACGGGAAGATATTAAGAATTAATCTGTCTGAAAAAAAATATTGGACCGAATCTTTGGAAGAGGAGATATATGACCAATATCTGGGCGGGAAGGGTCTGGCATCTTATCTCCTATATGAACTCAATCCAGCCGGTATCGATCCCTTACATCCGGATAATTGTTTGATCTTTGCTACAGGTCCTGTAACCGGCAGCAAAATTTGGGGTGGATGTCGTTATGGTGTTTTTACAAAATCGCCTCAAACGGGCTTTTATTCTGAATCCTATTCAGGCGGCAAGGTGCCGGAAGCCATTGACTCAACAGGCTATGATGCCGTTGTCATCCAGGGACAATGCTCCGAACCGGCAGTTTTAGAGATTCATCCTGATGGAGTGGTGTTTCATGAAGCCGGGGAACTATGGGGAAAAGAAACCTATGAAACCGAAGATGAAGTTATTAATCGTTATAAAGGCAACTTTAAAAAAACAGGGACAGTCGTCATCGGGCCGGCGTCGGAAAATCTGGTAAGTTTTGGCGTTATTAAAAATGATAAATGGAGATCTGCCGGCAGAACAGGTGTTGGCACGGTTTTAGGCGCCAAGAAGGTAAAGGCTATCGTCTTTGAAGGCGACAGAAAGAGACCGGTTTTTAATGAAGATGAGGTTCGAAATCTTGCCAAACAAATCGCTGCAGATGGTAAGGACAATCCCGGCGTAGCAGCCTATAAGAGCATGGGGACTTCTCAGTTAGTAAAGGTCGTCAACAATGCCAATGCATTTCCTACCCGATACTGGTCGGAGGGTAAATATGATAAATGGGAAAATATCAGCGCTGATGCGTTAAATTCGAGATGTGATGTGAAACCAAACGCCTGCCTGAAATGTTTCATGGCCTGTGGAAGGATGACGACAATTAGGGAAGGGCGTCATGCCGGACTCAAACTGGAAGGACCGGAATACGAAACGATCTATGCCTTTGGCGGGCTTTGTATGATCGACAGTATTGAGGAGATTGCTTATCTCAACGATATCTGCGATCGGGTGGGCATCGATACAATTACGGCCGGGAATTTATGTGGTTTCACAATAGAAGCCTACAAGCGCGGAAAGATTGATTATAAAATAGATTACGGCGAAGTGGATGCGATAGCCGAATTGTTGAAAATGATTGCACGAAGAGAGGGTATCGGAGATATACTTGCTCGGGGTATAAAATATGCTGCAAAAGAATGGGATCTTGAAGATATTGCAGTGCACGTAAAAGGCATGGAGCCTGCGGGTTATGATCCAAGGGTTTTAAAGGGAATGGGTTTGGCTTATGCAACCTCAGACAGGGGAGCGTGCCATTTAAGAGCAACCTTTTACAAGCCGGAGCTTACCGGGATGATCCCACCTGATCAGACCGAAGGAAAAGCAGAGCTTTTTATAGAATTTGAAGACCGTCTAACTATCTTTGACACGCTTGTGTTTTGCCGTTTTTACAGAGACCTTTATCTGTGGGATGCCCTGGGTGAAATCATTCATGCGCTAACCGGAGTAGATTCCAGCAAAGAGGCTCTTCGGGCGCGGGCGGCATCCATATCTACAATAATCCGCCGGTTTAATTTAAGGGAAGGCTTAAAACCTGAAGATGAATGGCTACCCAAAATCCTTTTTCAGAAACTTGAAAAGACGGGCCATGAAATTAAAGCTGAAGAACTTGAATATATGCTCAAGGATTACTACAAACTTCATGGTTGGAATGAAAAGGGGATTCCTGAATAAACTCAACGTAATTATTTAGCCACTAAGACACAAAGGCACAAAGAAAAGAAAAAGATATATAATCTTGGTGTCTTGGTGTCTTTGTGGCAAGAGACCTGATCACAACACTGATTCAAAATATGCAGGAGGTAACAACATGGCAATCAAGAAAAAAGACAGTCATCTTCCGGATTACGCACTTGTTGAACGTCAAGAGCTGACTAGAGGTGTAGGATACGGTGATGAAGCCATAGATCGGCTGCAGATTGGTGTCGTAAGCAGCTGGGGGGAGGTTAATCCGGCTTCTATAAACCTGGATCGTGTTGTGGGGGCTGTAAAGGCCGGCATTTGGGCAGCCGGGGGTACTCCGAGAGAGTTTGTCATAAGTTCCATATGTACAAGTATGGCCGGCTATGACAACTACCACTTACCACACAGGGACCTGGTTGCCGGTTATATTGAGACCGTCGTCAGAACAACCCTGTTCGATGCGATGGTTTTTGTTCCTGTCTGTGATGACGTAATCCCCGGCCATCTCATGGCGGCAGGAAGATTGGATTTACCGTCCGTCGTCGTTACAGGCGGGTATATGCAGCTCAATCGGTACAAAGGGAAGATGCTGGACCCATTGGATATTGCCCCCAAACACTATGCAGAATTCAAAGAAGGGAAAATAAGCGAAGATGAATTCTGCCAAATAAAAGACAGGGGCTGTCCTGGGACCGGTGCCTGCCCTGTGATGGGGACTGCCAATACCATGGCTGCCATGGCGGAAGCTTTGGGTATGTCGTTGCCCGAAAACACAGCCACACCGGGAGCGGACTCACGAATGATGAGACTCGCCTTTGATGCCGGAAAACAGGTTGTTCAGCTCCACCAAAAAGGCATCAAACCATCGGATATAATGACATTAGACACATTCAAGAATGCTATCCGGGTACTCATGGCGATCGGCGGATCGACGAATGCAGTGTTGCATCTGCAGTCAATCGCTTCGGAACTCGATTTGGATATAGAACTGGAAACCTTCAATGAGCTGAGTAAAGAGACACCATTGATCTGCGACGTAGCGCCATCCGGATCAGGAAAGAATTTTCTGGTTGACCTTGATGAGGCAGGTGGGATTCCGTCTGTTATGAAGGAATTGCAGCCATTATTGACTACCAATGTAATGACTGTAACAGGCGGCTTACTGGAAGAAACTTTGGATAAGGCACAGATAGGGGATCGCGATGTTATATATTCACTGGATAATCCGCTTTCAAAGGAGGGCGGCCTCATCTTTTTGCGAGGAAATCTGGCTCCGGGTGGAGCGCTCATAAAGAAGTCGGCTGTGCCCGCTGAGATGTTTCAGCACAAGGGGCCGGCAAGGATCTTCCCCACTGAAGAAGAGGCATGTGATGCCTTGAATGCAAACAAAATTTTATCGGGCGAAATCGTAGTTGTCAGATATGTGGGGCCGAAAGGCGACCCAGGCATGAGGCTTTTGCAACGCTTTTTGTGGCGACTTGCGGCAAAAGGACTGCAAAAAAAGATAGGTTTTATCACTGACGGAAGATTTTCAGGAACCAACAAGGGATGCGCAGTTGCCCATATAGCACCGGAAGCCGCGGACAGAGGACCTTTAGCTGTCGTTAGAGACGGTGACATCATTGAAATCGATATTCCAAATGAAAAATTGAATATTCTTATATCCCCAGAGGAACTTCGGAAAAGACTTGAAGCCTGGGAACCCCCGAAAAAGAAAGTTGAGAAGGGCTACCTGTCCATATACTCCAGGATGGCCAAGTCTGCGGAAAAGGGTGCCGCCTTGAATTACCTTTGAAGCTTGCTAGTTCTAATTACTTTCGGAAGGCTATTTCATTTTTATTTATAGGTTCCATCCTTAATCATCTGTGATGGTTTGAATATTTCCTTGTTGAATTTTTCTGCCAGCCCCTCCAGTCTTTTTACGAGGTCGGCAGGCTCCATCCCTCTCACAAGGGAGATTGGACCAACCGGAGTGCCTGTGGCATTCATTATGGCAGTATCAATATCCTCAAGGGAACAGGCACCCATAGCAACGATCTTGGTGGCTTCGTTGGCATTAATGGCTACAAAATCCATGGGGTCAACTTTGTCCGTGGCTTTGTCAAGGTCGATTTCCGGTCGGCCTTTGGACCAGTCAAATAATCCTTTGCCCGTCTTTTTACCCAGATTGCCTGCATCAACCATTGCTCTGATAGTTGACCCTGAACGGAAATCAACATGAATCACCTCGGCATAATATTCATGGCCGTGATAACTGATATCCAGTCCGGTATAATCCATGGTTTCATAAGGCCCCATGGGAGAACCCAGCTTACGAAAGACAGCATCCACCGATTCGGGTTCGGCTATCTCTTCATCCAGTATGCAATTTAATAGAACGCTAGCGGGGGCCTGAACCCGGTTGACTATAAAACCGGGCACATCCTTTTGTACCCTCACCGGCACCTTATTGTTTTTCAAGACAAAGTCATAACCGATCTGCATTGTTTCATCCGAAGTCTTTTCCCCCCGGATAACTTCCACCAGTTTCATAAGAACGGCCGGGTTAAAATAATGAAGCCCTAAGACTTTTTCCGGTCTGTTGGTAGCTGATGCGATCTCCGTAATTTTCATGGTCGACGTATTAGAAGCAAAAATTGTATGCTCATGCGCAACAGAATCCATTATTCTGAAAGTTTCCTTCTTCAGATCCATTATTTCCGGGATAGCCTCGATGACCAGGTCAGCCTCTTTAACAGCCTCCTCCAGATCCACACATGTAACTAAAAGCTCCGACTTAATCTTTTCATAATGTTCTGCAGGAACTTTATCTTTTGATACAAGCTTTTCTAGACTTTCGTTTATCCGATCAACTCCCCGGTCGATGAATTCTTGCTTGATGTCTCTGAGATAGACTTTGTATCCGGTGATTAACGCCACCTCAGCAATGCCATGGCCCATATCACCAGCGCCGATTACGGCTATGGTTTTAACGTCTTTGATGTTCATGTCTTTCTCCTTTCGTTTCAAATTTTTTTTGAGTAGTTGTATCAATTCAGCAAACTTTAAACCTATTAGGGTATTATCATTTTTATATTGCAAGGTCAACTTTCGTAATTATTGTCTTATAAATCATTCTAATTTCGTCAAATTCGAAACTACTTTGACGGTACCGTGTATCCACCCTTGACAAAATCTTTAGGTACAAGATAATATGATATTTCAGTAGAACCACGAAGTACACGAAGTGTACGAAGATTTATTATTTCTTAGTGATCTTCGTGGTAAAAGTAGAACGGAGATTTAATAGCACTCTATGGCAGGTTTTATATGAAAGAATTTACTCACATTGACAAAGAAGGGCGTGTGCGGATGGTGGATGTAACAGACAAGGAGCCAACTTCACGGATTGCTGTTGCACAAGGGGTTGTTACCATGAATCAAACAACCTTTGAAAAAATTCATAATCAAACAATAAAAAAGGGCAATGTCCTTGAAACCGCTCGAATTTCCGGTATCATGGCGGCAAAAAAGACATCTGAGCTCATTCCCATGTGTCATCCCCTTAATATCACACATGTAAAGGTCGATTTTTTTCCTGATAATGCTACAAGTTCCATCAGAATTGAATCTTCGGTTCGTACAGTGGATCAGACAGGTGTGGAAATGGAGGCTTTAACTGCCGTATCTGTTGCCGCACTTACCATTTATGACATGTGTAAATCCTATGACAGGGAAATGAACATTTCTGATATATATCTTCTCGAAAAATCAGGCGGAAAAAGCGGTACATTTGTGCGAGCAAAACAAAAATAGTTACTTCCATATCTCGTTTTGATAGGTGTTAATTCCAATTTTTTTATTGAGGAGTAGAAACTTATAAACTTATGAACGTCTCCTATATCCTTAAATATCGATTTCTCTTTTTTATTACCTTTTTAATTTCCATATTTTTTGTAAGTTGCGCTGCGTTAAAAAAGGAACCATTATTATTCAAAAGACCCTCTTTAAGTAGAGTTTGGTCCTTATGGTATCCAAAATTTTCCGATGATATGGCTTTTGAAGGTTTAGAAAATAGCATTTCAAAAAGCATTTCATATCTCAGACGGGTTCCATCTGGCAGAATGTTCAGGTTTGGAAAAGAAAGTTACAGTACCGCCCATATGATCAAATCTTTAGAACATTTTTTAAGTTTTATTAAGACGGAACCATCAGACAAAGATCTTAAAAAATATATCAAGTCTAACTACTTTGTTTACAAATCTGTTGGCAGTAATATATCGGGTCGGGTACTTTTTACCGGATATTACGAACCCATAATCAAGGGGAGTTTAGAAAAAAGCTTTGAATATAGATTTCCTATCTACTCCCGCCCCTATGATCTGATTACAATTGACCTATCCCTTTTTTCCGAAAAGTATAAAGGGGAAAGGATTATCGGCAGATATGCGGAGCAGACCGTTTTTCCTTACTATGAGCGTAACGAAATTGAAAATCAAGGTGTGCTCGACAGTAGTGCAGAAGAAATTGCATGGGTTAAAGACCCTGTTGACCTCTTTTTTCTTCAAATCCAGGGTTCCGGAAAGATTTGTCTTGAAGACGGCGATACAATTAACGTTCATTATCATATTGCAAACGGCCGTCCATATCGAAGCATTGGAAAACTGCTTATTGATGAAGGTAAAATACCTAAATCAGAAATGTCCATGCAGAAAATCCGATCTTATTTGAGCAACCACCCGGATGAAGTTGAAGCTATATTGAATTACAACCCCAGTTATGTATTCTTTAAAATAGAAGAAGAAGGCCCATTGGGTTACCTTGAGGTTAAATTGACCCCCGGCAGATCCATCGCCCTTGATAGACGTATATTTCCTTTGGCGGCGCTGGCCTTTATTGAAACAGAAAAACCGTCAATAAATGATGGACAAATTGACAACTGGGCAGGCTTTTCTCGATTTGTTCTGAATCAGGATACCGGCGGAGCAATCCGGGGCCCGGGTCGAGCGGATCTGTTCTGGGGAAATGGGCCCTATGCTGAAATCGCGGCAGGTCACATGCAACACGCGGGAAAGCTATATTTTCTTATTCTGAAACCAGACGCTTGACACTCAATCATAAAACAAGTACTAATGGGCAAAATTTAACATTTCTGGATAGATACTAACTAATAAATAATTTTTAGGAGTGATATATGTTCGGCATCGGCATGCCCGAAATGATATTGATCCTGGCAGTGGCACTCATTGTCATTGGACCAAAAAAACTTCCTGATTTAGCAAAATCCTTAGGTCGAGCCCTTGGTGAATTTAAAAAAGCAACAAAGGACTTTAAAGAATCAATTGACGTTGATGATGACTTCAAGGAACTAAAAGATGTAAAAAATGCCTTTGATGATATTAGTACTGATATTAAGGAAACAGTTGATGTAGATATCAAGAAGGAAGATTGGACTCAAGAGACTTCGGCGGAGTCTGATAAAGAGGATACTCAAGAGGATTCGGCGGAAGCTGATGAAGAGAAAACTCAAGAAACTTCGGCGGAATCTGATATAGATGAGGCTCAAGAAACTTCGATAGAATCTGATAAAGAAGAGACTCAAGAAACTTCGAAGGAATCTGATAAAGAGGATACTCAAGAAGTTTCGAAGGAATCTGATAAAGAGGAAAATGAAACAGAGATAGAAAAGGAAGAGGAAGAATCAAAAGGATCTAATGAAGAGAAAAGAGAATGAAAAAATTCCTTTTACCGGCCACCTTGAAGAGCTGAGAAAACGCCTTATTACCTGTTTTATATCAATCAGTATAGGGTTCGTTCTCTCATATGCTTTCAAGGAGAAGCTGTTTGAGATATTGAGCCAACCTTTAATATCGGCAATGGACAAAGGCGACAAACTTATCTTTACCGGTCTTCCTGAAGCTTTTTTTACTTATTTAAAAGTCTCTTTATTGTCCGGTCTCATGCTGTCCGCCCCTGTCATTTTGTATCAATTTTGGATGTTTGTTGCTCCGGGGCTATATAAAAAGGAACGCGGTCTTCTAACTCCCATAGTTATTCTCTCTTCATTTTTCTTTATCGGTGGCTCGTTGTTCGGATATTTTATCGTCTTCCCTTACGGGTTTAATTTCTTTTTGGGATTTGCCTCTGAAACAATACGACCGCTTCCTTCCATGCGTGAGTATTTAGGTTTTTCTGCAAAATTATTACTTGCCTTCGGGCTTGTCTTTGAACTTCCCTTAGTTCTCACTTTTTTAGCCAGACTCGGTATTATCTCAGTCGACTTTTTAAAGAAAAACAGAAAATATGCCCTACTCTTATTCTTTGCAGGTGCTGCAATTATAACTCCGCCAGATGTTGTGACGCAGATTATGATGGCATTGCCCATGATGGTGCTTTATGAAATAAGTATTATTGGTGCCAGGATATTCGGAAAGAAGAAATCTAAGGATCAGGAAAAAACTGAGAAACAGGAAAAAACTGAGAAACAGGAAGAGACTGAGAAACAGGAAGAGACTGAGAAACCTGCGGAAAAAGATAAATCGTCTTAATATAGGCATTGTCAAATTGTTGAGTGGTTAAGTGGTTGAGTCGACGACTTAGCGAGATCTGAATTTCGTGTTTTCGTGATTAATTTCTTTGATAGTCTATACCGGTTGTCATAAATATGTATCGATTGACCAGCGTCTGAACTTCCGAGCTAATCGTGGGTACAATTTGAAGCGTTCTACGGCTCGCTGCGCTAAAATTAAAGAACTCGACCTCGCTACGCTCGGGACTCAAACAGCTTCAATTTTTACGCTCCGCTTCGCCAAGAACGCTTAATCAAATGCCCCCAAATTGATTAGCTCGGAAGCTCAGACGCTGCGTACATTCTTTGAAACGGAACGTTATTTTGACAAATACTATAAAAAAAGTCAGAAAAATGACCTTTTTACGGGAGAGTATGTTTTCTCATTGACAAATTAATTTGTATTTATTATTAAAGGCCAACAAATTGGCAATTTGAAGCAAATCTTAAAAGGAGGAGAATGGGGCTATGAAAAAAAGATTTTTCATAATTGCAGTGATTTCAGGAATTGCTGCTTTTTTTCTTGTGGGTGGTATTTTAGCCGGAACTGATGTGTCTGATGTCATCGAATTGAAGGATCCGGCGTATAAAAAGCATAAAAAGGGAATCGTTGAGTTTACCCACAAGAAGCACATGGATGAATACGCCACTAAATATCCGGAATTTTATAAAGGAGGCTGCGGTGAATGTCACCACGATGAAGATAATAAGCCGCTTTCCAGTCTGAAAGAAGGGGACGATGTTCAAAAGTGCATTGAGTGCCACAAGATAGCGGCTGAAATGCCCAAAAAAGATGTGAAAGCGATGCGAAAGAAAAAGGCCTCAAAAAAAGAAATTAAATCCAAGAAATTGGAGTACCATGCCGAGGCGTATCACTACAATTGCAAGGGCTGCCATCGGCTTTACAATAAGAAGTACAAACCGAAAAAGAAAGCACCGACAACCTGTGTCAAGTGTCATCCCAAAAAGAAGAAGTAATAAAAATTGATTTACATTTAAATGATGGGGCAAATATCTTTTATTAAGATGTTTGCCCTGTTTTTTTTAAAGCGATTCCTGCCCAATCTTTTTCAATTTCTTTCCACAGACATTTGAATTGCTTTTTCGTGTAGATATTCAATACATCTTTAAGCTCATCTGCTTTTATGCCTGAAATGATTAAAAAACCACTTTTGTCCAAGATTCGATTTAGGTGAAAAAATAGATTTTTTATTGTTGGGTAACGCAGATTTGCGGTTATCATTGAAAAACGGTCATTTATATTTTCCACAGACCGATCAGAAATATCAATCTTATCCTTAAGCCCGTTTAATTTGACATTTTCTTTGGCTTCCGCTCTTGCACAGGGATCTATATCTATTCCTACTCCCCTTTTAATTCCAAAAACAACAGCGGTTATTACAAGAATTCCCGAACCTGTTCCGATATCAAGCACGGAGGTTTCATTATTACTTTTTATGTATTCGTCATGTTTTAATACATATTCAATTCCCTTTACAGACAATCGGGTCGTTGGGTGCT
>CAZQOH010000024.1:0-15144 GCA_964594355.1 uncultured Desulfobacterales bacterium | reverse complement strand
TCTGAATCACGGAAGCTATATCAGAAACCCAGGTAAGCGGCGGAACAATAATTTCTCCCATGCCATAAAGATATTTCAATGCGGCAATGGTAATAAGATTTGCGGATGCACCTGAATTCACATACACGCTATATTTAACACCAAGCCATTCAGACCATTCCTTCTCAAAAGCAAGTACATTATCTGATTGCGTAAGGCGTGGCTGTCCCTTCAAAAACTCAATAAGGACATCCAAGTCTTCCATAGTGATATTGTTTTCCATCAAAGGCCAGTCAAGCTTCATAATCCTGGCTCCAATTCATCGTTTATCTTTTTTTGCTTCTTAAACCAGGCATAGGTTCTTTCTATGGCATCTTTAAATGACCATATTGGCTTCCATCCCAGGCTTTTTAACTCTTTCGTATCCAAAAGCTTGACCGGCATCCCGTCAGGCTTCGATTCATCGAATGTAAGTTTACCCTGGAACCCTACGACTTCTTTTATACATTCCGCAAGCTCTGCAATAGAGAAATCGATACCCGATCCCAGATTAATGGGAACAGCACTGTCATAATGATTGAGAACAAAAACACCTGCATTGGCAAGATCATCTATAAAGATAAATTCACGTCGTGGCGTACCAGTTCCCCAGATTTCTACAGATTGTATGCCTTTAATTTTTGCTTCATACATCTTTCTCATTAACGCCGCAATTACATGTGAATTCTCAAGACTGAAATCATCCCACGGGCCGAAGGCATTGGCCGGTATGACACTGACAAAGTTGACCTTGTACTGTTGGCAGTACGCCTGACATAATTTGATACCGGCGATTTTGGCAACAGCGTATGGTTCGTTAGTAGGTTCGAGGGAGCCGGTTAGTAATGAATCCACCTGCATTGGTTGAGGACAGTGTTTTGGATAACTGCACGAACTTGCCAGGTAAAGTAATTTTTTCACACCGTATTTATGGGAGCTTTTGATGACATTACATTCAATCAAAAGGTTATCAATCATGAACTCAGCCGGGTATTTCCGGTTGGCTTCTATGCCTCCAGATTTGCCCGCTGCCAAAAACACATACTCGGGATGTTTTTTCTCAAAAAAGGGGTCAATCTGTGATGCATCAGTCAGGTCGGGTTCTTCGCCTAATTCTCCTACGATATTAGAATATTCCTGTCGCTTCAGTTCGCGTAGTATGGCTGCTCCGATGAGTGTCTGACCGCCGGCAACATATATCTTCGAATTTTTCTCCAATAGTTATTGCTTTCCCATTACTTCAGTGGCAATTTTTAGACTATCTTTGTTAATATAACATTCTTGCAAGTTGTGATTCTGAATCTATCCGTTTGTTTCAGGCCGACTTAATAACTCCCTGTGAAGTTTATGCCTGAGCATCTCGTTAATATGTTCAACCACTTCCGCACCAAATTTTTCCTTGATCATCTCAAGATATTGCGAATTTGAAAAATATTCTTGAAATGCCTGATCCCGAAAACGCAATACTTCCACATTCGACAGATATTTCGTTGGCAAGGGAAAGGTTTCTTTGCTGAGCTGAGAAAACCCTATCCAGCTATCAGGCATTTGGGCACCTTTTTCTATACTCTTTTCATATAGGTGCGAACCGGGATAGGCCATGGTCGAATAAAAATTCGCATATTCACAATTGAGCTCTTTGGCCAAATCAAGGGTTGCTTGCATTGTTGTAAAATCATCGTCGGGAAGCCCAAACATATAATTGCCAATTATATGAATGCCGGCCTTTTTGGTCATTTCTATTGCACTTGTTATGGCTTCTTGTGTAAACTTTCCTTTGTGAACTCCATATCGCACTTCCTTGCTTCCTGATTCAATTCCATAGGCTAACCAATTTATCCCTGCTTGTTTCATTTTCTTTAATATGTTTTCACGTACAGTATCCACCCGGGCATAGGCCCATATATTTAAATCGTATCCGCGTTCAATAATCAGGTTGCAAAATTCCAGAACGCGACTTTCTTTTAACACGAAGAGTTCGTCAAGAATTTTGATATTTTTTACATTGTACTGCCGCACTAAAAGATCAATTTCTTCAACGACTTTTTGGGGGCTACGAAAACGGATGCGGGGTTTGCCATCGTAAAGTGTATGAATATTGCAATATGTACAGTTATAAGGACAACCCAAACTTGTGTAAATTATTGCATACGGCTGTCGTTTATCAAGATGTTGAAAGCAGTGCCAGTTATGTGACCGATAAAGTTGCATCGGCAATAAATCCCAGGCCGCAAAAGGAAGTTCGTCAATATCTTCGACAAGTTTTCCCCACCCATTAGATATAACCTGATCACCCTGCCTGTACCACAGGCCGTCAATCTCGTACTTGTCGTAATTAGACTTCAATGCACCCACTAACATTGGAACAGTGTAAAAACACTCTCCCCTGCATATAAAGTCAACATGTTCTTCTCTGAGTGTTCTTTCGGGAAGCGCCGAAGGATGAAGGCCGTATAAAAACGTTTTGATATTGACTGCCTTTTTCTGCAAGGAATTTAGAAGTTGACTTATGGCCGGCATCTTTGGTGTAGAAGAAGCTGATGGATTCGCACCTATTGCGCTGATCCCCACCAACAGAGGATTGTACTCAACAATCTTATCTGTAGTATATTCCGGAGACCACCCCTCGGCATCAGCATCCATTATTGCAACCGAACACCCTTTTTTTCGTATAAATGCCGCCAACAAAGCAGTCCAAACAGGGGGTTCACATGCTGCTAATGAAGCGCCCAATTTTCCATACACCTGCTTTTGGCTGCTCGGGTTGACAAGCAACGCATCTAATCTATTCATCTAATTGTCCTTTATCTAAACATTGCTGTTTCTATGTCGGCTTATGCTTTCCACTTCACGAGTTTGAGCACTGCTGTTGCAATCTCGGGTATTCCAGCATAAAACGCCTCTTCCAACTTATAGCCTGCTGGCGTTGGAACATCGGGACACGCCACACGCAGAATAGGCGCCTTTAAGGATGCAAACCCTTTTTCAACAATCAGCGCAGAAATCTCGGCTGTGATTCCCCCTGTTTTCCACCCGGTGTCCGCAACCACAACCCGTCCTGTCTTTTCGATAGATGTGAGAATGAGTTCCTCGTCCAGGGGACGAAGCGTTCTCAGATCAATAACTTCTACGTCAATACCATTTTTTGCCAACTCCAAAGCTGTATGATATGCCTCAGTAACCATATAAGAGGCGGCAATTATGGTTATATCGTTTCCAGACTTTCTTACTATACCTTTACCGATAGGAACGCGATACGGTTCTTTTGGGACAATCCCTTTATGCTTGAAGTTAAAACGGTGCTCGAGTATTATTACAGGGTTGTTGTCGGCTATAGAAGACAGCATGAGTCCTTTTGCATCGTAACAGGTGGCCGGCATGATAAGTTTCAAACCTGGAATATGCATAAAGAGCCCCTGAAGGGCCTGTGAATGTTGTGCCGCAGATCCCCAGCCCCGCCCAATGCAAGCCCAAATTACAAGCGGAATATTGACGGCGCCTCCGAACATGTAATGCCATTTAGAAGCGTGATTCACAATCTGATCCATCGCAAGCAATAAAAAATCCGGCCGGTTGTGAAAATAAACTGGGCGCATACCTCCGATTGCAGCGCCAACCGCAATACCGGTCAAACCATTTTCAGCCAGGGGAGTATCAAAAACTCGCTCTCCACCGTATTTCTCATGGAGACTCAGGGTTGCACCAAACATACCTGACGGATCATCAACTCCCTGTCCCATAACAAACACACCCGCATCTAACGACAGCGCCTGATCAAGAGCCTCTCGAATCGCCTCTGCGTAGGGTATTATACGTTCGCCTTCTCTTGTTGCTTTATTGAAATCAGGTTCATCCAGTTCAGGTTTTATCTTTGACCACGGCATAATTATTACTCGCTAAAAAGATATTGTAGTATATATTCACCCAGCGGCAGCGGGCTTTCCTGCGCGAAGTGAAACGCTTCATCAATTTCGAGGTCTATATCTTTTTCCATATCTTGAATATCATTTTGTGTAATCAAACCTTTTTGTAAAAGCTTTTCACGAAAGGTGGTAACAGGGCATTTTGACTCCCAAAAGCTGATTTCTTCGGCTGACCGGTATCCCAGCTTGGCATCCGAACCTGCACCTGCGTGACCGCGCATCCTATAAGTTTTACATTCAATAAAAGATGGTCCCTGCCCATTCCGAGCCCAAAGAACAGCCTCTCTTGTAGCTTCATAGACTTCCAGAATAGCATTACCATCTACTGTTTTAGTGAACATGTAATCAGGTGGAGTATCATGGAAAATAATCTCACCGGCCTGGCGGGCTGAAATATGCGAGCAAACGGAAAATTGGTTATTTTCATAGATGTATATTACAGGCAATTTTTTAAGAATTGCGAAATTGATGCTTTCGTATAGAACTCCCTCATCAGCAGCTCCGTCTCCCAAAAAAACAACACTCACGCGGTTTTGTTTTTTCATCTGAATGGCCAATGCCAATCCCGTTCCTATCGGAATGCCGCCTCCGACAATAGAAGTGCTTCCCATATGTCCTGCCGATGTATCAACTATATGCATCGAACCCCCGCGCCCCCTCGAACAACCTGTTTCACGGCAGTATAATTCGGCGATCAACCCCTTAAGAGAGCCGCCTTTAGCAAGGTAATGACCATGGCTGCGGTGACTGCTTGATATATAATCTTCCTTGTTAAGGTTAGCACATACACCAACAGCTATTGCTTCCTGCCCGATACACAGATGAATTGGGGTCTTCATCTCGTCCAAATGGTATAGAGCCTCAATGCGAAGTTGGACCTTGTGAATTCGGAGCATATCATGATATAGTCTTAACATTGTTTCTTGTGGTAATTTCATATCCAACGCTCCTATCCATTTTGACTATACTTTAGTTCTTCAAATGCTTGTACTGACTGCCTGGCACGTTCTCTTTCTATAATAGAGTAATCTTCTTGATTATTGAAAAACACAATCTGACTTCCGGAAGACTCAAATTTGAACGGAACATTAATCAGATTGTTAAGTTTCTCCCTTACTTTTATCTGTTTTTCTGGAGGAACAAAAAGCAGCATAAATCCCCCACCTCCTGCCCCGGTTAATTTACCTCCGATAGCACCAGATGACCTTGCTATATTATAAATTTCATCCACATTTGAATTTGATACTTTTTTACTCAAGGACCTTTTGACCTGCCAGGCTTCATGCATCAGCTCACCGAAGCCGGTAATATCCTTACTCTTGCTTAGAACAGAAATACTTTCCTCAAGCAAATCATTCAATATCCGTAACTGTCGTTTTTTATCCTCAATACCGTTAACATAACTTTCAGCAATATCTGAAGCGGTACGTATAATTCCCGTATAAAAAAGCATCAGATGTGAATTCAGTTCTTCAGTACGTTCCTGTGTGAGAGTCATTGGCTTGATAGAAATTTTATTACTTGAAGAAAATTCTATGATATTGAATCCTCCATGAGCAGCCGATACCTGATCCTGTGAACCTACTGTTTCTTTGAGAATTTCCTGTTCAATGTAAATGCTTTCCTGAGCAAGCCTGTGTTTGCCTGGCATTTGACCTTTCAGCGCATAGAGCGCATGAAGTAATCCTACAGTAAAAGAGGAGCTGGATCCCATACCGCTCCGGGCAGGCAGGTCGCCATCATGATGAATCTCTACACCGCGATCTATATTTAAAAAACGTAAAGTCTCACGAACGGACGGATGAGATATCTCGTCAACTGTCTGACAATTTTCAACCTTAGAATAAACCACGCGGATCCTGTGCTCAAAGAATGGCGGGAGATAGCGGCAAGTAAGGTAGCAATATTTGTCGATCGTAGTGGCCAATACCGCACCGCCGTGTTTACGATACCATGCAGGATAATCTGTTCCGCCGCCAAAAAAAGAAATTCTAAACGGTGTTTTACTGATAATCATAAGTTTCACCTATTGTGAGAGATACTCAAATTCACCTTTCAATATTTTCTCTGCTTTGTTGAAAGATTCTGGAATTCCAATATCGATAAAAGGGCCGTCACATAGCACACCATATAGGCCTTTGCCAATTAAATCCGGAAAAATCTCCCTTTCAAGGGAAATTGTTTTCTCTTCAGGGATTTCTTTCACAACATTACGTTCAAGGAGATAGATGCCGGCGTTAATTAAACCTGACTGTTTTCTTGGTGATTTTTCCAGAAAAGCCAGCACCTTCCCGTCTTTGTTGACCTTAACAGATCCGTAACGGCTGCTGTCTTCAACCTGTACAAGACTTATAGAGCCATCTGCATTGCGTGCAAGATGGGTTTTCAGGAAGCTTGAAAGGTTGACACGTAAATAGGAATCCCCATTTAGAACGAGAATATGCTTTGAGCTGGTTTTACCAAGAGCATTACGAACCGCTCCACCTGTTCCAAGCGGGAAAGGGTCACGTGTAAACGCGATTTCCATATCGATGCCCCTGCCATCGCCGAAATAGGATTCCACTTTTTCACCCATGTGCCCTGTACATATTACAGTTCGTTGAATACCTTGTCGCCTCAGCATCAACAATATCCATTCTATGAAAGGTTTTCCCCCTATAATGGCCATGGGTTTGGGGCGATCATCAAGGATACTTTTCAAGCGGGTTCCCTTGCCGCCGGCAAGCATAATAGCCTCTACATAATTTTTTGTCATACGTTTGAATAAATGGAATTACGAAGCATTGTATAGCCTTTAATAAGTTCTTTAATGCCCATATCTATAGAAAATTTTGGCCTCAAGCCAGTTGACAAGATTTTGGCATTGGAAACTATGTAGTCTCTCTTGTCCGGATCCTCTCCAATAGGGGCTTCAAAATAAACAAAATTTGGCAAATGCTTTTGAATAGTCTGGCACAGTTCGATTTTTGATAGATTGGCATCATCCAGCCCAAAATTATAGGGTTCATTTTTCATCTTTTCAAAATTCTGGATGCCATAAATGAATGCTCTTGCGACATCGCGGATATGGATATAATTTCTCTTAAAATGGCCTTCAAAAATAATGACTGCCCGATCTGTAACAGCTCTATATGTAAAGTCATTTACAAGGAGGTCTATCCTCATCCGTGGAGACATGCCGAAAACGGTAGCCAGCCGAAAACTAATGGAATTTCCTCTGTCCAAAAACAATTTCTCCGAATCTACTTTCGTTTGCCCATAAAGAGAAATAGGTTTCAAGGGCATTTCTTCGGTGCAATATTTCCCCTTTTCGCCTACGCCGTAACCACTGTTGGTCGTGGGATAGAGAATCCACTGATCCCTGGAACTCAGCTTGACAAGAAGTTTACTCGCCTCAAGGTTGGTTGTCGCCGTAGCGGTAACGTCCATGCTGCATAGTGGCACTCCGACTAATGCTGCCAACGGAATAACAATGTCTTGATTTCTAATAAGTCGAGCCATCAAACTTTCGTCTCGACAATCGCCCCGAACTATAGAAAATGTATCGTAAGTACAGCAATCCACGAGGCTGTTTTGCTTGAACATAAAGTTGTCCACAACTGTTACTTCATAGCCTTTTTCAAGCAAGGCAGGGACAAGAATGGAACCGATATAGCCAGCGCCTCCGGTGACTAAAATTTTGTAGTGAGTCATGAGCAAGTTATCCTTTCAAAGCCGCGCACTTTAGAGAAAATATTCATATGAAGCCAAACCAAAAAAGACACTGGGACCCGGCTCTATTCAAACGAGATTCTGAATTCCAGCCTGAAAAATTTAACCAGTTGAGCTGTGGACTCCCATCATTCCATAATCATCAGATACACACATCTTCAGCTCCCCTAAATCGTTTGCTGAGGCCACTTTCTCAGCGTTCTTTTGTTCGCGTAAAACGTCCAAAATCAGCAGGTCCCAACGTTATTCTGTATATCGAATTGGCTGCCCTTCATTCGGTAGCTAATATTTTAAAATTAAATATACCAAAATAGAGATCTCTCGGCTCTCCAACATTATGAAAAATCTTTTTCGAATCTGAATGGAAGGCTATAACATTTTCCCCTGGTTCCAAAGTAAATTCTTTCTTAATTATCAAACCCTTGCTTGTAGGCACATATCTTTCTTCATAATTTTTGGTCTTTATATGTACTGAGGGGTCATCAACTAATCCACTTGCCAGGATAAATCCGACTTTAACCTTAACGTCAAAAGAGTATGGGTTGACTAAGTACATCTCACTATCCCTTTTGGACCAGCGCCAGGTGTCTTCCCCTCTTTTTTCTTTACCATAAAAACCTTGGCCATACCTAACCGGAATAAAACGGTTTAACTTGTTTGGAGCAGAAACATAAAAATCCATATTATTAGTAGCCATCACGGAATTCAAATGAATGTCATTTTTTTCAATGTAAATAACATCATTATTACTAATCAATTTATCATCAAGGTGCTTAACCACAGAAACACCAGTTTTTGTATTTAACAACACTAAATATCTTGTATTAACTGAATGCGTGAATATATGCACAAAATCCGAATATAGATTTATCTCGCTATCCTCTGAAGCAAAAGAAAAATCATACTTCTTAACCCTAGAGAATACAAGATATTGCTCCGGACTGTTGTAGTTCTGCGAGTATTTGAGGAAATACAAATCAGACTCAGGATGCTGTCTTTTCATATCAAGAAATGTACGTACATCTCCACCGATAAGCAATTCTTTCCCCGTTTTTTTCTTTATATACCTTTCCCAGTAATTTCCGCCCCATCCAACGGCAATATTTATAAGATGTTTATTCACTAAGTCATAGGCATAAACTATTGATTTTCTATTCATATTTTTGAATTGATCACTCAAAATAAATTTATCAATAAGCTCCCATTTCTTATGAGACATTGCTTTACTCTTTAATTGGATGTCATTATTTATGCTAGTAGAAACCGACGCTCCGAATATCACAACTGCAAGAATAGATAAGTAAATACGTCGGATATTTCTATTTGATAAATGATCGTTTATAAAAAATATTATTCCTGATAAAAATAAAGTCAAACCAAAGAGAGAGTAATATGTCCCGATATATGTTCTCGATCCGTGAACCGTTACCCAATCTTGATACTTAGGAGTAATCGCAACAGGAACATTAGGCAAAAATGTCATCGCGATGCTCAAAAGCAAAATGAAAAGACAATCTTTTTTTTTAATAAAATGAACATGCCTATTGAGTAGCAGTATTGATACAAATGAAACAATTAAACTTTTTACAATCCAATCCCTAGATAAATGCCTTAAATTATAAAGAACAAACTTTAACAAAACCCATAAGTTTTCCCCTGCGTTATTAAATATATATCTGTTGTAAAAAAATGGAGAAAACCGATTTCCAAGTTTTTCCAAACGAAAACCGGAAAGGCTATACTCTTTTAATGTTTCAAAAAAACCTTGAATTGAAAATTCATTAAAATTGATTGCATTTCCGGCATATTGAGATGGATAATTTATCCTAAAAACAATATATATTAACAAAAAAAGGGACAGGGCTGTAATATGCGGCAAGAGATATTTAAACTGCTGAAATCCACTCTTATTCTTAAAGAAAAATATTAAGACAAAAAATACAATAAACAAAACAAACATTTCACTAAATTGCAATGCGCAAAAGTAGATAATTGCGCTTACGATGAGACTTTTATTACTATTTTTTTCTATGCTTTCCATGAAAAATAGAATAGAAATGAAAAAAAGCGAAAGTGGCAAGGTATAAATTAGTGGTGAAGAAGTTATTAGAAAATGCCCCCAACTATCATGCAAGAATGCCACCCAAAAAAACGTACAAAAAATTGAAAATACTTCAGCACCGGTTAGCCTGAAGATAAGTATTCCAAATAGGGCAACATTCAATACTACACTAAAAAGAGATATTGTTTTTACTGTAACATGACTTCCGAAAGCATGAGTTCCAAATGCTACCAATCCATGAAGTGACATAAAATGATATCTTCCTTGATTCTTAGCAAAATTGATAAAATCACTATAATCAATCAATGCATTTGACATATCATCATTCGTAGTATAACCTGTATTAATGTAAGGGAAGAGGGTTGTGCATATCAAAAGAAGCAGCAAAAAATAATAATATTTCCTTTCTTTCTCCATAATCCTCACTATTCTTTATTTTCAGTTCGCCGATCTCTTTCCTGAAATCCATATCTTTATCAAAACTGAAGACTAATATGCATATGGTAACCAAACAAACTCGAGCCCATTGCAGTATTCTTTCCGACTGCCTAAAAACGCACTGCTGACACTATTGCAACAGCAGCACGATTAAGATTGGCTCAAATCGTCCTTTTTTTACCACTTTGCAAAAACTGAGTTCGTTTATTTTGAAAAATACCAAACCAGAACAGAGTCCCGGAAAAGCATTCTTGAATATATATAGGTCTTTTACAATCCAGTCAGGAGGCATTCTTCCCAGGGTTATCTTTCCACTCTTGAATTCGACAACCAAATGATTGTCTGGAAATTGGGTCCACTATACAATCTCAATTTCTGGAAAAGGGAAGATCATCTTTCCTCCGCTCGCCAAGTACTCCTTCTCACGCCGTAAAATGCCCTCCTTGAAATGCCACGGCAGCACTAAGAAATAATCTGGTTTCATCGCCCTGGCCTCTTCTTCGGAAATGATCGGAATATGCGTTCCGGGTGTGAAGCAGCCAAATTTTTCAGAATTCACTTCGGCAATAGCGAGAATATCCTGTTCGGTCAGACCGCAGAACTGGAGCACCACATTGCCTTTGGTTGAGGCGCCATAGCCGAGAATTTTCTTTCCGTCCGCATTCAAAGCGCGAATCAGACGAGTCAGATCATCTCTGTGGCGGAAAACACGATCCTCAAATTCGCGATAGGGACGAGGGGTGTTCAGCCCCATCCGATTTTCCTGCTCGAGAAGCCAGTTGATTACAGCAAGATTTTGCCTGATGCCATTGTTGCTGACTTTTGCTGCGGTCACCGCAAAACTGCCGCCATTCACTGCATTCATGATCACGTCAACGATCTTCAATCCTGCCTGTTCAAGAATTTTATGAACCACACCCAACGAATAATATTCGAGATGTTCTTGGCAAATGGTGTCGTAGGAATTCATTCGCAACATCGAAGGCATGTAGCTTTGTTCAAAATGCCATGTCCCATCGTCGGCCAAGATGGACTCGATCTGTTTGGAAAATTCAATCGGTGCTTCGAGATCGTAGAACATTGCAATGGACGTGACGACCCTTGCAGGACGGGATTCAACCGAGCGATAGGCTGCTGAGGAAAAAAAATCGGGAACCAGCTTGATGTCTTCGGTATAAAATGACTCGAATTTCTTGCCAATCGGATCGATGCCGATTCGTTGGATGCCTTTTACCGAATACGCCTTCAGGGTCGTGGCGTCATTGCTTCCGATATCCAGCACTACGTCACCGGGATGTAATGTCACCATACGTTCGAGATGGTGTATCTTTTCCGTCAGGTGACTGATCATCGACTGATTGAGGCCCGATCGGTAGCCATAATTCTCGCCATACATTTCTTCAAGACTGTATGAGTGCTTTAATTGAAGTAAATTACAATGTGAGCACCAAACAAGACTGAGTGGCCCGGTGGTGATTTCCTGGCTGTGATTTTTTGGAAACACTCCGGTCAATGCTTGTTGGCCAAGATCAAGTACAGTTACCAGATCTGGTGATTTACATATTCTGCAGTTTCGAGTTTCTAGATAGCCCATAAGATACCTTTCTATATTGAACAGTTATATTTTCTAAATAGGTTTTTTAAGCCGATATCTATTTTAAAATTTTGTTCGAGGTTTGCCTTTTTGCAAATTCTATAAATTTTAGGAAGATCTTGTCTGAAAACGTCTAAGTGTTTGAAACTTTTAAATATGTTTTCAATATTAAAATATTGGCGATTATGAGATTTATCATTGAATAACATCTCTTTTAACCAATTGATAATGTGTTTGCTATAGAAATCCTCTCTCCATTTGTCTATTTCTTGTATTGAAGCGCCATTGGCCTCAGCAACATCGAAAATCTCAGGGAATCGCTCCAATATCCATAAAGTAGCGTACTTCATCCATGATACATTCAAATTTACTATTACACTTGGTGTTCCAATCCAATAACCTGGGAGTTCAAACATATTATTGCAAACATAATACGAAGTAGGTATGCAAGTTAGCATTGTTGAAAAAGGTCTGCCATGAGTATTCTGAGAGTAAGCTTTAATAGCATGATCCCTCCTGAAAATGCAAGCGTATATAGCTGTAAAAAAGTTCTCGTTCTTTACTGCAATATACTTTATAGGCGCAAGAAGATCTTCACTTGGTTCGCTTACTGGTATTGAAGAAGAAATAAATTTCTCTATACCACTAATATTTTCAGGGGGTGGTTCACGAGTACAGCTATAATTAAGATATAAAAGCTCTATTTCAGGATGCAGTCCGATTGCTTGAAGAATACGCTCTATTGTACCTGACGCTATTATATCGTCATCTCCAATCAGCCACACATACTGTCCTTGAGCATGATGAACCGTCATCTTGAGGTTCCCCAACATTCCTACATTCTTGGCGTTTCGATAATACCTGAAATGAGGAAAACTCAAAAACGGCTGAACAACATCAGGAGTTTTGTCCGGTGAAGCGTTATCACATACAATAACCTCAATCATATCAGAATATGGTTCAACAAGTTCCAAGATTTTTCTTAAGCTTACCCGCAACCAGTTAGCTCTGTTATATGTAGTAACACAGATAGACAACAAGGGGGAAAAAAGTCTATTTTTTACTTCTGACAGCCTTTCAAAGTTATTTAAATCACCTGAAGATACATTTTTCTGTTTTTTTACGATTAAGTTCGATACTTCTAAGGCATAATCTTTCCAGGTTTTCAATTCTCTTCTTACTGCTTGTTCCGTCAGTCCATTAAGAAGCTTTTTGTTGGTAATCAGATCTTCCATCGCAATTGCTAATTGAGAATATTCTGTTGTGTTACACATTACAACTCCACCACCGTGAGAAACTTCCGCCATAGCCCCTTGATTGTGACAAATACAAGGCTTACCGTGCCAAATACTCTCAAGTATAGGTACACCAAAACCTTCTTCCACTGAAGGGTAAACAGTAAAATCACAAGAACGATATTTTTTTTCTAATGTAGCGTCGTCCAAATCTTGATACCATACGAGCTGCTTGATATCAGCAATTACATCCATAAAATCCTGCTTATAATCCTCTATTGGAGCTCCACCTACAATAATCAATTCGATTTTTTGTCCTCTGTTTCGGCTGAGTACTAATCGGAAAGCCTCAACTAAACGTAAATGATTCTTTCTGGGTTCAATTGTGCCAACACACAATATTCTGGTTTTACCGTTTTCTTTTTTTGTGCATGAATTTTCCCGCGTGCTTCCAGAAAATTCACCGGGGAGAAGTACCGGTTTGATTTTATTATCTATATTTACAATTCTTTCCAATTTTTGATAAAAGAAATTTTTCAGGTCATTTCCAGCACTTCTTGATATAGGAATAACAAGATCAAAAAGATCAAGTTTTTTCATATATTCTTCGTGTGCCCTGGAGGCTTCAGCAGGATATATATCTGTCATCTTGTATGGTACGGCATCATAGAATAAAACCGCTGTATACATATTATTTTCTTTTGCAAATCGAACAAGATCATGCAATTGAACATCGTTTGGATCACTAACTAATTCTGGTACAAATAGCCATGATTTTTGATCAAAGCAAAGATTTTGGGGTTCTTTTTTTTCTACAGGTCCATTCCACTTTGATAAATGCATTTTTTCACTGTCATCTATCAAAACGAGTTTATTATCTTTTTGATCCCATTTAATAAATATAATTTCAATGCCGATCTCGTCAACGGCACGTCCCAAAGAACGAGTTACTCTTTGTATTCCTGTGTTGTTTGGGTGTTTAGCGGTATGGCCAACAAAATAATAGACTGGTACGATTTTTCGAACTGGATTATCAAAGTATTCCAAAACATCTAGGATCTCATTACAATATTCTTCCCATGTTTTGACTTTTCGGTCACAGGCATCTTTTTGTAGTCTTTCATAATACTTCCTATCTATAAGAAGCGTTCTCATCGCATCAAATATTTCATCACTAGACTTAGTGTTGACAACTACGGTACCGCCGCCATTAGCAGCTTCACTCATTGCTCCAAAATTGGCACAAATACAAGGCTTTCCGTGCCAAATGCTTTCGATTATCGGCAGACCATATCCCTCTTCGATAGAAGGAAAAACTGTAAAATAACAACTTTTGTACAAAGCTGAAATTTCATCATCGGGCAGATAACCTTTAAATTCAATTTTCGAATTGTTGAAACACCTCTTTTTGAAGTCATTTTCTATTTCACTGGAAATATGCCCCGAAAAAAGTAGTTTTACTTTAAGTTTTGGATAAGCTGCACACAATTTATCGAATGCATTTACTAATTCTAATTGGTTTTTTCGTCTATCAATAGAGCCAATCGATAGGATAATATATTCATCAGGTTGATTTATTTTTATTTTACAATTTCTTTTCTCAAATCTTTGCTCGCCTGGCAAGGGGACAGAACATATCTCAGGAATGGTCGCTGTCCGTGCATAGAGCCTGTTATAAAAAAAGCTTTCAATGTCAGAAGCAACAAAGTTTGAGATTGGTAGTATTAAATCGGCAAGAAAAAGATACTGCATATACTTTTCATGTTTTTGTCTGACACTTTCATAGTCATCAAATTTAAGGGGAACAGCATCATAGAACAAAAATGCAGTAAGCATGTTTAACTTTTTTGCATAGTCTATTAAAAAAAGAGTAGGGTCTTCGTTATGAACAGTAATATAAGGCACTTCAGGAACAAGCAGCCAATTATTATCCAATTCATTTTCCGGGATCTTTTTTCCGCTAGTTTCAAGGTTGCAGGATTCTGTTACAATAAAATCTTGATACACAGCAAGGGTTTTTAACTCATCTTCACCAGGATATCTAAAATACCTTTCATTGGCATCCCAACAGACCAAATAGGTGGTGATTTCTTTTCTTAAAAGCTCTGTCGCAAGGTTCCTTACAACTCTCTGAACACCTGTATTTATTTCATAATTTGCAGT
>CAZQOH010000023.1:0-15273 GCA_964594355.1 uncultured Desulfobacterales bacterium | reverse complement strand
AATAACACATTTGTTTTGCCTTAATTAACTACAACTAATCGGGAGATGATCCTAAAATATAAAAGGCACGTAATATTTTAGCTGTTTGAAAACAAGACCGTCCGAAGCATCCCGTTGATCGAGATAACAAAATTAGGTTTCAAAAATAACCTTATTTTTAATGGGTTGTGAAACTCCATATATGTCTGTTTAGACGCTTTATTGCTTGACAATTAGGCCTTACTTCTCTATCTTTTTGAGAAAAAAAGCTCGCCATTATATATATGAGTAAAACTGGGGAATCGATTATGAGGAACTTACTGTATGCTGTTTTGAGTTTGCTGATTCTGAGTCAAACAGTCATAGCAGATAATAAGAATGCAGCGGAAGAATTATTAAGGAACAAACTTGATGCCGTAATTTTAGTCCTACAGAACAAAGACCTTGAAAAACAGGTAAAGAAAAACAAAATCATCGAAATCGTTGAGCCAATATTCGATTTTTCGCTAATGGCCAAACTGACTTTGGGGAGAAAGTACTGGCCTAGTATACCAAAGGAAAAGAAAGAGAGATTTACAGAACTTTTTATCAAACGATTGAAAGGGTTTTATCTCGACAAGCTAACTCTTTATACAGACGAAACCATCGTCTATAAAAAGCCTATTCAGGTCAAAAGAAAGATTCAAATCCCGACCGAACTTATCTCGAAAGGCGACAACATATCCATACTATACAAGCTTTATAAATCAAAACACAACTGGAAGATCTATGATATAGAAGTTCAGGGTGTCAGCGTTGTCTCAACATACCGATCGCAATTTTATCAGGTCCTTAACAGCGGGACTATTGACGACCTACTGCTGAAAATGGAAGAACCTGAAAGCAAATAATCCTTTTTTACCGTTATTTTAATTTTTCAAAATGACAAACTTTTATTCACTAATAACACGTTTTTTCGACAAGGTAGTTCTTGAGCGACCGGTTCTTGTTATATTCTTTATTTTGGCAGTGGTTTCTTTTCTTGGCTACAAGGCAAAAGACTTTAAGCTTGATGCATCGGCTGAAACGCTGCTTCTTGAGAGTGACAAAGATTTACGGTATTCGCGGCTTATTTCTTCACGCTACGGCGAACAAGATTATTTGTTTCTTGCCTATGCCCCTAAAGACGACCTTTTTTCAGATAAAGTATTATCAAACCTGTCCCAACTTCGGAATGAATTAAAAAAGCTGAAAAGGGTTTCATCTGTAGTTTCAATACTGGATGTCCCTTTGCTGGAAAATCCTCCTGTACCGATCAAGGAACTTACCAGCAATGTCAAAACCCTGGAATCGCTTGCTACTGCTATAAAACTGGCCAAGATTGAATTCAGTGAGAGTCCCATCTACCAAAACCTACTGGTCAGCCCGGATTTAAGGATAACCGCCATTCAAATCAACTTCCAGACCGATGAAGTATATCAGGATTTGTTGTCCCGTCGCAATTATTTTCGGGAAAAGAAGGCCGTTAGCCGGCTTTCTGCGGCGGATGCGGCTGAGTTCAAAAAAGTCACCAAACAATTTAAGCAGCACCGGAACAAGATGAAGAAGATCCGGCATCAGGATATTGCAACAATCCGGGCAACTATGGACAAATACCGTCAGGACGCCGAACTTTTCCTGGGTGGTATTAGCATGATTGCAGACGATCTGATCAGCTTTATCAAGAACGACCTGAAGATATTTGGCATCGGGGTTTTGTTTTTTCTTATCGTCACCCTGAGCATTATCTTTAGAAGAATACGCTGGATCTTACTGCCTATGCTCTGCTGTGCTTTTTCAGCAATCTCCATGATAGGGCTTCTTGGAACGTTCGGGTGGGAGGCCACGGTAATCTCATCTAATTTTATATCTCTGCAGCTTATCATTACAATGGCTATAACTATCCATTTGATCGTACGATACCGCGAGCTTCATCTCAATAACCCTGAAACTGAGAAGCGAAAACTCATCCTCGACACAGTACGTTTTATGCTGAGGCCTTGCTTGTATGCCGCATTGACTACTATCGCCGGATTTGGTTCGCTTCTATTTTGCGATATCCTGCCTGTTATAACCTTTGGCTGGATGATGATTACCGGTATTGCCGTTTCGCTGGTATTAACATTTCTACTCTTTCCTGCCGTGTTAATGCTGATGAGCAAAGGAACCCCACATGTAAAGCGGAACTCACGCTTCTCGTTGATATCATTTTTTGATAGATTCACCGAAGCCAACGGTGCCATGATACTAGTAATAAGCTGTATTATCTTTTTACTCAGTGTTATCGGCATCTCCAGACTGGTCGTTGAAAACAGTTTTATCGATTACTTTAAAGATAATACTGAAATCTATAAAGGCATGAAAGTCATTGATCAAAAGCTGGGCGGTACTACTCCGCTGGATGTCATTATCGATCTTGATGAATCCAAATCATCTGCACTAACAGCTGCCAACGAAACTGATATGGAAAGTAGTGATGAATTTAATGAGTTTGATGAATTTGATGAAGCAGAAGACGATGAAAAATACTGGTTCACTTCCGGCAAGATGGCCAAAGTTATGGAAATCCACGATTATCTTGACAGCCTGCCGGAAACCGGCAAAGTTTTATCGCTGGGAACAATGATGAAGATCGCATATAGATTTAAAAAGGGTAAGCCGTTGGACAATTTTGAACTGGCACTGTTGTATCACGAGTTGCCGGACAAATTTAAAAGCATGGTGTTAACACCATACGTATCTGTTGAGCATAATCAGATCCGTTTTTCAATCCGTGTTAGGGATTCTGAAAAATCATTGAAGCGGGACAAGTTGCTGAAAAAGATCCGATACGACTTGATCAACAAACTGGGCATAAAGAAAGAGCATGTGCATTTATCCGGAATGCTGGTATTATACAACAATATGCTGCAGAGTCTGTTCAGTTCTCAGATTTTAACCCTGGGAATAGTAGTATTGGCACTGATGTGTATGTTTTTAATTCTGTTCGGTTCTTTGAAAATAGCACTGATCGCCATTTCACCCAATCTGCTTTCCATCGGGGTAGTGCTCGGTGTTATGGGCTGGCTGAATATTCCCCTTGACATGATGACCATTACAATCGCTGCAATTAGTATCGGGATAGCCGTCGATGACACGATTCACTATATCCACAGATTCAGACATGAGTTCAAGACCGATCAGAATTATCTAAAGACGATTCATCGCTGTCACGGAAGTATCGGCTACGCCATGTACTATACATCAATAACAATTATTATTGGTTTTTCAATCCTGGTTCTCTCGAATTTTATACCCAGCATATACTTTGGCCTGCTGACAGGATTGGCAATGTTAGTTGCCTTAATTGCTGCCCTGACGCTCCTGCCGCAACTATTAGTCGTTTTTAAACCGTTTGGGGCTGAAGTTGAAGAGAGTCAGAAATGAAGTTTCAGTTAATTTCTGAAAATAAAATAGAGGGAAAGGCGTTTGAGAATATAAGCAAAATAATAATTAGCCATCTGTTGTTGCTTCTCTTTATTTCTGTTTTTTTATGGACAGGGTGTGCTCACAAGCCTGTGACACCATCCCATGTAGAACCATCCGATTCACCGCTCCATGAGAACAGTCAAATAGAATCAGCTAATGCTGAACAGATTCAGTCAGACACCGATACCGGATACGATTCTGATGACGATTTTTTTGACGATGAACTCGATCAATTCGAGGAAGAATTTGAAGAAAAGAGCGTGAAGATAGCAGATCCCCTTGCCGGTTGGAATCGGATTATGTTTCACTTCAATGACAAGTTATACTTCTGGGTTCTGAGACCTGTATCAAAAGGATACAGAGCGGTAGTTCCCAGCCTGGTCAGAGTTGGTGTTAAGAATTTTTTTACAAACATCACCGCACCGATTAGGATTGTTAATAGTATCCTTCAGGGGAAATGGAAAGCAGCCGATGCTGAATTTGCTCGGTTTCTGTTTAACAGCACAGTGGGTGTCCTTGGCTTTGGAAACCCGGCAAAAAAATATCCGGAACTGGATTCCCATGAAGAGGATTTTGGCCAGACGCTTGGAGCCTATGGAATCGGAAACGGATTTTACATTGTGTGGCCAATTTTAGGCCCCTCCACATTGCGCGACTCTGTAGGTTTGGTCGGAGATTTCTTCTTGAATCCTGTTTCTTGTGTTGAGCCTATTGAGGCATATGTAGGAATTAGAACCTATGAAGAGGTAAACGAAACTTCTTTTATAATTGGCGACTATGAGGCTATAAAAAAAGCGGCCATTGATCCCTATGAAGCGTTTCGTGATGCCTATATCCAGTATCGTAACAGTAAGGTGAAAAAATAGGTAATACCTCAATTGAGTGATAACACTCAATTGAAAGTTATTCGTTATTCGTTATCCGTTACTCGAAAGAATAGAAACTAATATTCTGTATTTCTATCAAAAGTGAGATATAATTCTGTTTATCTTTCACCTAAAACCAATAACAATTAACTAATAACAAATAACGCCTAATCGAGTTGTGACTCGATTAGGGTAAAAATGACGTATTTGGGTTGAATAAAATATTTTAATATTTATCTTTAGGAAAAGGTTTAATGTAGTGGAAGGAAAAATGGTTTTCTAAATAAAAGTTAGGAGATAAGACATGAACGAAAAAACAAAAGATTTTGTTATTAAAGACAAGAGATTATTTGCTGAAAATGATGAAGAGCAAAAGGAACAAGAGGAGAAAAAAGAACCCTCAAAAGAAGAAGTTGATGAGCAGAAATCGAGAGAAACTTCTGAATCAGTTGAAACTAAAGAAGAAACACAACTTCCGGAAATAAATTTTGCAACTTTTATCTTTTCATTAAATTCTTCTGTGTTTGTACACCTTGGATTAATAGAAGACCCTGCAACAGGGAAAAAAGAAAAAAATTTGTCGATTGCGAAACAAACAATTGATATTTTAGGCATGCTAGAGGAAAAAACCAGAGGAAATTTATCAAAAGAGGAAGAAGACATGCTGAAAAATATTCTCTACGACCTTAGAATACTTTATGTTAAAGAAAAAGGGTAACCATTCACGGGTTCAAAGGTTCAGAGATTCAGGGTTCACACAAGTTCGCGATGGCGGGCAGGCCTGAATGGTGAACCCCGCCTGCCATACGTCGGGTAGGTCTGAATCTGTGAATGGTTACAAAAATTTCAAATTAAGGAGTAAAAAATGGTAATTAATATAATTTATAAACATATAACTCTTCAGAGAACATTCTTGATCATTTTCTTTCTGTTGACCGGATTTTTGGCTGCTGAAAGTTTTTTTTCACCTGCAGTCATTCAAGCAAAAACGATTGATTTCACTACGGTACCAGAAAGCTTTAGCAGCCTTGCCGAAATGGTCAGCCCTGCTGTTGTTAATATCAGGACTGAAAAAATAATCAGAGGCGGGGGACGGGTGTTTCGTCATTTTTCAAGAAATCCTTTTGGTAAAAATGATCCTTTCCACAACTTTTTTGACAGATTCTTTGACGATGAAGGCCGGGAAAGGGAATACACACAACGAAGTCTTGGATCAGGATTTATAATTGATAAAGATGGTTATATTGTTACTAATAACCACGTTATAGAAAACGCTGATAAGATTAAAGTAAAACTTAAAAATGGTAAAGAGTTTGAGGCAGAGATTGTAGGTCGTGATCCCAATACGGATCTCGCACTTATTAAGATCAAAACAAAGAATGATCTTCCAGATATTAAATTAGGGGATTCGAATGCCTTAAAAGTTGGTCAGTGGGTGATGGCAATAGGCAGCCCCTTTGGTCTGGAACATACTGTAACGGCAGGGATTGTAAGCGCTAAAGGACGTGTCATAGGGTCCGGACCTTATGACGACTTTATACAGACAGATGCTTCAATCAATCCTGGAAACAGCGGAGGCCCCCTTATCAATATGAAAGGTGAGGTTGTGGGTATTAACACCGCAATACAGGCCGGTGGGCAGGGAATAGGATTTGCAGTTCCCATAAATCTTGCAAAAGGTGTTATTGAGCAGCTTAAAAAATACGGGGAAGTTACTCGCGGCTGGCTTGGTGTGACTATTCAAAGCCTTAACGGGGATCTTGCGGAGTACTATGGGATTAAAGATGGAAAAGGTGTACTTGTTGTAGATGTTGTTTCGGGGGATCCTGCCGACGAGGCGGGAATTAAGCCAAAGGACATTATCCTTGAAGTTAACGACAAGAAAGTAGCAACCAGCCGGGATCTCACCAAAATGATTGCAGGAATCGGTGTTGGAGAGGAAGTGAAAGTAAAAGTGCTGCGTGATCGAAAAGAAATGACTTTTAGGGTAAGAATCGGAAAGAGACCGGAAACACAGGTTGCTATAGGCCGTCCTAAGAAAGATTATGAGGATAATCTTGGCATCCGTGTTTCGAAATTGTCGCCTGAAACAGCTCAGAAATTCAATATTACAAATACTAAAGGAGTATTTGTAATCGACATAGAACCCGGAAGCAAGGGTGAAAAAGCGGGTGTGCTGGCTGGTGACATTATCAAGGAGGTTAACCACAAGCCAATAAAAACTGTTAAAGATTATCATAAAGTTATTAAAAAGATAAAAAAAGGCAAACCTATAAATATGTTTATATGGAGACGAAGCGCAGGGTTTTTGGTAATAAAACTGATAAAATAGGAAAGTATGAAAATTTATTCGCCGGCAAAAATAAACTTGTTTTTAAAAATTACAGGAAAAAGACCGGATGGTTACCATGATTTAATTACCCTTATGTGTTGTATCGATCTTTATGATACAATTTCAATTGCCTTTAATGCAAAAAAGATATCCGTTATATGTAATGACCCAAAAGTACCTGAAGATAAAACAAATATAGCTCACAGTGCAGCAACTCTTTTTTTGAAATCTCTGAATAAGCAAGAATGTGTGGAAATTTGCATAAATAAAAACATACCGGTTGGTGCGGGTCTTGGCGGTGGAAGCAGTAATGCTGCATCTGTTCTTCTAGGCTTAAATCATTATTACGGCAGCCCATTTTCTCAAGAAGAACTCATGTCCATGGGACAATCAATTGGAGCGGATGTCCCTTTTTTTATATTTAAAAAACCAGCAATAGCCTCTGGAATCGGTGAGAATCTGGAAACTTATGAAGGACTTACACCTTATAAAATTTTGTTGGTTTATCCCGGATTTAGTGTCTCTACAACCAAGGTTTATAATAATTTTACTTTGGGATTGACAAAACTAAAAAAAAAACATAATTTTCATCTTTCTAAAAATCAGGAATTTAATATAGAGTACCATTTATACAACGACCTTGAAAAAGTTACTGCATCGTGGTATCCAGATATCATTGCTGTAAAAGAAGCACTTTTACGGCATGGAGCAAGAGGTGCTCTAATGACAGGGAGCGGGCCAACAATTTTCGGTCTCTTTTCTGATACCGAAAAAGCCCAAAGCGCAAATTACTCTCTTTCAAAAAATAAAAAATGGCAACTGTTTCTCGCTGATATGTTAGTTTAATTTGGGGCGTAGTCAAGCGGTAAGACACAGGATTTTGGTTCCTGCATTCGGAGGTTCGAATCCTCCCGCCCCAGCCAGAACTGATTAACTCGTAAAAGGTAGAATTTATTACGTTTTAGGTGTTGTTTTTCTTTATAAATTCTAAAATTCAAAATTGGTAAATTAAATGAATGATTTTGCAGTTTTTGCAGGAAACTCAAATCCTGTTCTATCAAACAAAATATGTAAATACCTTGGTGTGCAACTTGGAGGAGCCAAAGTAAAGACATTCAGTGACGGCGAGATACAGATTGAAATAGAAGAAACCGTTAGGGGTAAAGATATCTTTATTGTCCAGTCAACATGCCCCCCGGTAAATGACAATCTTGTAGAACTACTTCTCATGATAGATGCTTTTAAGCGTTCAGCAGCGAGCAGGATAACAGCAGTGATGCCATATTACGGATATTCACGTCAAGACAAGAAAGTAGTTCCAAGGGTCCCTATCAGTGCCAGGCTGATTGCGGACCTGTTAACAGTTGCAGGGACAAACAGGTTAATTACTATGGATCTGCATGCAGGACAGATTCAAGGTTTTTTTGACATTCCTGTTGACAACCTTTTTGCCGCCCCCGTTATCATTGAATATATTAAATCAAATTTCAGCAATAACCTTGTGATTGTGTCTCCTGATGCAGGTGGTGTTGAAAGGGCAAGAGCATATGCAAAACGCCTGAATGCCGATCTTGCTATTATCGACAAACGCAGGGATGCTCCCAACAGGGCAATTGCCATGTCTGTAATAGGTGATGTTACCGATAAGGTGGCAGTTATTCTCGATGATATGGTAGATACCGCAGGCACGTTAATAGAAGGTGCGTCTGCCATTATAGAACATGGAGCAAAAGAGGTGCATGCTTGCTGTGCCCATCCCGTATTTTCCGGTCCCGCGATTGATCGGATCAAAAATTCAGTTTTAAAAAGCGTCGTTGTATCAGACACGATTCCTTTAAACAGCAATGCTGAAACATGTGATAAAATAAGTGTTCTATCCATTTCAGAACTAGTCGGAGAATCGATAATCCGTTGCCACAACGGTGATTCGGTAAGCAACCTATTTGTATAGACTCATTAAAACACTCTAGTAAAAAGGTCGCTTTTCTGACTTTTTACGAGAATATCAAATTTTAAGGAGGAATTTTTTTTGGAGTTACTTGAACTTAAAACGAATCTAAGATCATCTGTGGGTAGCAGCCCCGCCCGAGAATTGAGACGTAAAGGAATAATACCGGCGGTTCTTTATGGTCCGGAAACAAAGACCATTTTGCTTTCTGTTAATATTAGTGATTTTGAGCAGGCTATGAAAAAGGGCACATCCGGTCAAATTTTGTTTAACCTTGTCATTCAAAATGGTAAGACAAGCAAAAAGACTGTCATGATCAAGGAATTGCAAATCCATCCAGTATCAAGAAATTTTCTGCATATCGATTTCTATGAAATAGATATGAATCGGAAAATTAATGTCAAAGTGCCCGTTACAGTAAAAGGCAAGTCAAAGGGTTTAGAGCTTGGCGGTACGTTGCAGATTGTACGACGAGAACTGGATGTTTTGTGTCTGCCGCTTAAAGTTCCCGAATCAATTGAAGTCGATATTACCGGCATTGATATTGGGGAATCGATCCATATTGATGAAATTCCGATTGAAGATGACATCGAAATTCCATTCGATAAAAATTTCACTGTCGTAACCATGCTCAGTCCAAAATATGAAGAAGAACCTGAAGAAGAGCTTGAAGAAGAACTTGAAGAGGGTGAAGAGGGTGAAGAGGGTGAAGAGGCTGCCGCTGAAGAAGAAACACCAGAAGCTCCTGATAAAGAATAGTCGTAAATTTTGCATATGCCGCAAAATAGAGTATGCCTGGTAATCGGGCTGGGAAATCCAGGCGATACATATAAAAAGACTCGTCATAATGCCGGATTTATGGGCGTAGACGAAATTGCAAACGCTTACTCTATTTTGCTCGAAAAAAGAAAATTTAACGTATTATTTGGACGTGGATTCATTGAATGTATTGAAGTTATTCTGGCAAAACCCATGGCGTTTATGAACAGAAGCGGGGAGCCTATTAAAAAAATTGCAAGCTATTTCAGGATACCAAGTGAGGATATGTTGGTAATTCATGATGACATAGACCTTGCTTTTGGAAGATTAAAAATTAAAGAGAAAGGAGGACATGGAGGGCACAAAGGTATAAGCTCGTTAATTGATGCCTTCGGCGAAAAGAAATTTGACCGCCTTCGTATAGGCATCGGGCGTCCTGAGGCCGACATTAGTGTTTCTGATCATGTACTTGACAGATTCACTCCTTTTGAGATGGAAGAGATGGATCTGATACTAAAAAGAGCCAGGGACGCAGTCGTTACAATTCTTTGTAAAGGCACAAAGTATGGAATGAACATTTTCAATAAAAAAGAATTATGATTAAAAGTTAAACATCAGATGGAAGAATGAATGGAGGTTGTAATGAACTATTTACCGTTGGTTTGTACACTGATCGGAATTGCAGGTGTTATCTTTTCGGCTATTCTTGCAAATGTCGTAAGAAGTGCTCCTGCAGGCGATGAAAAAATGAATGAAATCGCCGGCGCAATTAAAGAGGGCGCCATCGCATATCTAAACCGCCAGATGAAGAGTATGGGAATTGCCGGTATTATTCTTTTTATTATCATTGGAATTTTTCTTGGTTGGATCACCGCAATCGGCTTTTTGATCGGAGCAATTGCCTCTTTTGTTGCCGGATACGTCGGGATGCGTGTCTCTGTTCTTGCCAATGTGAGAACGGCTGAAGCGGCAAAAAGCGGTCTTGCCGCCGGTCTTAAGCTTGCCTTCATGGGCGGATCTGTTACCGGTATGATCGTTGCCGGTTTGGCGCTTACCGCTGTCGCCGGATTCTATGCCATATTAACGGCTGCCGGAGTATCATCAAGAGAAGCAGTGATTGCCCTTGTTGCGCTCGGTTTTGGTGGAAGCCTGATTTCCATTTTCGCCAGACTCGGTGGAGGTATTTTTACAAAGGGCGCTGATGTCGGCGCAGACCTTGTTGGAAAGGTTGAGGCAGGCATTCCCGAAGATGATCCACGCAATCCGGCGGTTATAGCGGATAATGTCGGGGATAACGTGGGTGACTGTGCAGGTATGGCTGCTGATCTTTTTGAGACTTATGCAGTTACGGCAGTCGCCGCCATGTTGCTCGGTAATCTTGGCTTTCCCGGCATTGAGATCGCAACAACATTTCCCCTCGTACTTGGAGCGATTTCCATTATTGCTTCAATCATCGCGATCTTTTTTGTAAGGCTAGGCCCAAAAGAATACATAATGGGCGCTCTTTACAAAGGGATGTTCGGCGCTGCAATTATCGCAGCCATAATATTCTTTTTATTTACCAAGGCCTTGATGAGTGACCTGCCCGGTATTTCCGCAATGTCTATATACTATTCAACCCTTATCGGTCTTGTCCTTACCGTTGTAATTGTCATCATAACAGAATACTACACCGGTATTCGCAACCCGGTTAAGGCTATTGCCGATGCATCAACAACCGGACACGGGACCAACATCATTGCCGGTCTTGCCGTAAGTATGCAATCAACTGCATTACCGGTACTTGCCATATGTTTAGGTATCGGTCTGGCGTATGTTTTTGCAGGTCTTTATGGAATCGCCATGGCCGCCATGTCAATGCTTTCCATGACCGGTATGGTTATTGCTATTGACGCCTATGGACCTATCACGGATAATGCCGGCGGAATAGCAGAGATGGCGAAAATGGATGATAGTGTTCGTGCTGTAACCGATCCATTGGATGCGGTTGGAAACACCACAAAAGCAGTTACTAAGGGTTATGCAATCGGTTCTGCCGCTCTCGCAGCGCTCGTGCTCTTTGCAGCTTACACCCAGGAGTTTAAGATGCACGGAGCCGAAGAGCTATCCTTTGAACTGAGCAACGTGAATGTTATTATCGGTCTGTTCATCGGCGGGCTGCTGCCATATCTTTTTGCTTCCATTGCAATGCAGGCGGTCGGCAAAGCCGGCGGGGCCGTTGTTGACGAAGTCAGGCGTCAATTTAAAGAAATACCCGGCATCATGGAAGGGACAGGCAAACCCGATTATGGTGTATGTGTTGATATCGTTACCAAATTCGCCCTCAAGAAGATGCTTATTCCCGCACTTCTCCCAGTGGTTGCACCGATCCTGGTCGGTATTATCCTGGGCCCGGTGGCTCTTGGCGGCATGCTAATCGGTAGTATTGTAACCGGTGTCTTTGTAGCCATTTCCATGACAACCGGTGGTGCTGCATGGGATAATGCCAAAAAATATATCGAAGATGGAAACCTGGGCGGCAAAGGTAGCGAGGCTCACAAGGCGGCGGTAACAGGCGATACCGTCGGTGATCCTTACAAGGATACTGCGGGCCCTGCCATCAATCCAATGATTAAGATACTGAACGTCGTTTCACTTCTTTTGGTGCCGATTTTGATAAAATTAATGTAGTTTTTTATAAGATTAAAAAAAAGGGATTGGCGTATTCATTTCGCCAATCCCTTTTTTATTTGATTATTGATTGAAATTATGTTATTATAGTTCGTTTATAATCATAATTATAATAATATTAAGTATTTGGTGATAAAATGGCTCAAAAAAAGTTTGACACGCAGACACAAATTATTAAAGAAAAATCGCAAGTATTTCAAGTCGGTGACCTTGCTGTTTACCCTGCACATGGAGTAGGTAGAATAGAAGCTATTGAAAGCAGAGTTGTCAATGGGGAAGAATATGACTTCTATATCATGAAAGTCCTTGAAAACAGCATGGTTATTATGATTCCCATATGTAACGTTGATTCTGTCGGTTTAAGAAACGTAATAAATGAAAAAGAGATCCCCAAAGTATACAATGTGATGAAGAACAAAAAGGACTCATCAATTGACAACCAGACTTGGAACCGCAGATATAGAGAGTACATGGACAAGATCAAGACAGGTTCCCTTTATGATGTGGCAGAGGTCTTCAGGGATCTCTCAATTTTGAAACTAACAAAGGATCTATCCTTTGGAGAGCGTAAGCTTTTTGACACCGCACAGAGCTTGTTGGTTAGAGAACTTTCGACCTCCAAGAATACCGACGAAGAGACTATTATCTCAGAGATTGAATCTCTTTTTATCTGTAACAATTCTGATAATTAATCCCCTCGCATCGATTTAGCCTCCTGAAAGTAATAGCTTCAAAGGTTGTTAAATTTAAATAGTGGTAATATTTTAGCTGTTTGAAAATGAGGCCGCTTGAAAGATAATTAAATTTTCATCGTGTAAATGTTACATCCCCCAAAGTTATGCACATAAAGGGTTCTTTTACTATCCTTGTCGATAAACCCGACGCTGGGAAGCGTCTTGATGTTGTAATTTCATCCAATATCTCAGGTTGTTCCCGATCGCTTGCAGCGAGTCTGGTTAGGAATGGAAAAATACGTGTTAAAGGAATGGAAAAAAAACCCGGGTATCGTGTAAGTGCCGGGGATGAAATCTGTGGTCATATCCCGCCTCCCGAACCTGTTTTATTCAAGCCCGAACCTATTAAACTTGATATTCTTTTCGAAGACAACCATCTTATAGTGATCAACAAGAAAGCCGGGCTTGTAGTCCATCCGGCCCCCGGGCATTATACAGGCACTTTAGTCAATGGATTGCTTTATCACTGCCCTGATCTCACGGGTGTGGGAGGGGAAATCAGACCGGGAATTGTTCATAGGCTTGACAAGGATACATCCGGTGCAATCGTCGTTGCAAAAAATGATACTGTTCATAACAACCTGTCTCTTCAATTCAAATATAAAAAGATTAAAAAGAAGTATTTGGCACTTGTCTATGGTGAAATAGAATCTGATTCGGGCGCAATTTCACTCCCGATAGGCAGGCATCCCGTAGATAGAAAGAAAATGTCAACTATAAGTCGAAAAGGTCGTTCAGCCGAAACAACGTGGAGAGTCAAGGAAAGATTTCATGGTGTAACATTTCTTGAACTGAGTTTAAAAACTGGTCGTACTCACCAGATTCGCGTTCATTGTGCAGCAATCAACCATCCAATTGTTGGTGACTCTGTATATTGCAGCCGAAAGGCAGCAAAAAGTCTGATAAAATCCATCCCAAGGCAGATGTTGCATGCATGGCGTCTTGGATTCACTCATCCCATTACCCAAAAATTTATGTCCCTTGAAGCACCCATCCCGCAAGACATGTCAAAAGTGTTAAATGAATTTAGGGCGGAATTATCCTGTATCGGCTGACAATAAATAGGGGGCAAATAAATATCGGATCTCATCCAAATGTTCTTCGATTACATAAGGCATCGCTTTAGCGAACATATCCAACATAATGATGCTGTTAATCGACAAATCGGTTTTGCTGGCGACTCTCAAACGGGAAACAATTGTTGAATTTACCAAATGAATATTAATGTAAATTTGTCTGAGGCCTTTTAACTCTATGTCAACTGTTTTTCCTTTTTTTTCCAGAAAATATTGTGCCAACATATACATAGAGGCGGCCCTGTATATGGTTTCTTCTTCAGTTGATAAAGGTAAATGAAAACGTGCCATGGGTTTAAAATAGACTGTATGAGGACAACCACACGTGGCAATCACTAAACCCAACATTGAACTGATGCCTCTCTGCGCAGTTGTTTGTTGAGATACGCATCGTTCCTCTGTTATAACGTCCAGCTGGACTTGATCATAGGATAATACACTGTCAAAACGCCTTACGACGTTAGCAAGGTTAACACATAACGGGCAATTTGGATGAGTGTTTGTGTTGAGAGGGCAGTGAGGACATTGATGAAAATCAAGATTCGTCCATTGAGGCAGAATTGCCGGTGCATTTCCGACTATTTCAAGATTATTTGCGTCCAACTCTAAATTAAAAATTTCTTGTGTATCATCTTCAAACTTGAAACAATATCGAATCGCTATTGTTTCCATATCTGCTGATTTCTCCTTTTAGCCCGGAATTCCCATGAAGCTTTATCAGATTTATTTATCATTTAAAATGATATACCCATCTTCATCCCGTTCTACTTTGGTAATGCCCGGGTATTCTTCTTCAAGATTCTGTAAAATGATATTTTTATCTTTGACTTGCTTACCTAATGAGTCCCTTTCCTTAATAAGTTCAAGAGACTCCAACGCTCGTTTTATGGTAATTTTCAAATCAGCATCCTCCCAGGGTTTGAGGATGAATTTGTATACACCAGCTTCGTTAATGGCGCCTACGGCAATCTCAATTTCCGTAAGGCCTGTTAACATAATGGTCAAAATATCAGGATAATCTTTTTTTACCTTTTTTAAAAAATCATGACCGTTCATTCCCGGCATGCTATAGTCGCTGATTACCAGTTGAACGTTATAACCCTCCAGCAGCGTAAGACCCTCGTCTCCACTCTGGGCTGTATGGGTAGTGTAATTTTCATTCCTTAGTGTGCGCTTAATGGCATTAAGAACCAGTTGTTCATCATCAACAATCAGTACTTGATGTTTTTTCATAAATTACTCCTTTCATCAGTAAAGCATTAATTTCGTCATATTTTTATATGAATCCATAAATAATAAAATATGATTCGGTTGTCAACATCACAAATTTCCTCTGACAGCCGATATTCCTCTTGTCATAAATATGTACCGATTGAGCAGCGTCTGAACTTCCGAGCTCATCGTGGGTACAATTTGAAGCGTT
>CAZQOH010000022.1:12621-15628 GCA_964594355.1 uncultured Desulfobacterales bacterium | reverse complement strand
CTAAACTGAGCGTTTCAAATAGCAACATATCATTTTAGGTAAAGTAAAGACTGGTTATGGGAGGTTGTTTTAATGGTTTGTACAACGGTTAGAAAGGGTTTAGAGTGTCCGTTTATGGCGGCCAGCGGATGTTCCTATAATGGCGGAATTTGCAACGAGATTATTGAGCATTGTTCCGGCTGCAGCCGCAGTAGAAAGTACTCTTCGGGCTGGTATTGCACGGCCTGCCCTGATCCATCCTTGAAATGGAAAAACGGAAAATGCAATCTGGCGACAAATATCATTGCCGAATCGACAAAGAAAAAATCAAAAATCAATCCGCTCAAGGCATCCAAGAGAGGTGCAGGCTAGTGGCTGTGCCCTCAAAAAAACAAACAATTCCCAATTGAGCGTTGTGGTTTAATTGAGATGTTAAGGAGGTAAATAAAATGAGCAAGTGTGGCTGTAAATCCCCGGAGAATTTGAAAGATAAACCCGAAAACTGTACTCCGAAACAAAACGAACAATGTCACGGAAATAGTAAAGAACATTGCTGTACGAAGAAGAAAAGTAGTTAGTTTCCATCCATAAATGGCTATTTTTTCGATGATCGGCGTTCTCCGCAGGTTTCCGTCCTCGACGTACTTCAAGTACGCCTCGGGCGTAAACCCTTGTGCGGCCTTGCTCATCGAAAAAATCCCTCATTTATAAATTGGAAACTACTTACCGCTGATCTTATCACGTATAGGCGATTCCGTTGTTTTTTTGGCTTCAACCTGTAGCATCGAGAAAAATCGGCCTACCCGTCCCTTTATCTTTTAACTTTTTTAGAACGTTTAACACGGTTTTTTTTCTGACAATGTCTCTCATGATAACTGGATGGTAAGGGTCATTGCCCGGAAAGATGGCTAAAAATGGTACTGATTTTGATCCAAGATGATGAAGCAGTGCTTCTGCCTCTTCATTCTTAGTCGTGATATCAGCTTTAAGTGCAACAATATTTTTGCTTCGAATTAATTCATTTACTTCTTTTGTATAATAAACGGTAATCTTGTTGAACTGACAATTCATACACCAACTCGCAGTAAAATCGACAATCACATGACGTCCTTGTTTATGCGCATTGTTGAGCTTTTTAAAAGAGAAGTCTTCCCACTTAACAGATAGATCCTCTGCACGCAAAGCAGCTTCCGTTGACGTTAAATTATAGAATATTTCAAAATTTAAATACCACCCCAAAAAGGCAATTAAAACACATATCATGCCAACACTAATTTTTCTTTTTAACGCAGAGCCAAAAGGAGAAAACCGTTTATATATCATTAATACAAATGCAAGCACAACGCAGAGGCCGAGTGTAGGAAGAACCGAATCTTTTGGAAGGCCGATCATCAAATATACAGCGAATCCAAAAAGAAGAAATGCAAGAAAATGTTTAAAATCTTCCATCCATGCCCCTGGTTTGGGGATAAGGCTTGACAATCTGTCAGATGTTGCAAACAGGACATAAGGAAAAGACATTCCAATTCCTAATGATATAAAAATTGTATAGATAATGACAGTGGATTGAGTTAGTGTCCATGCCAGAGTCGCTCCAAGTAAGGGACCACTACAGGGCGTTGCCAGTATAGTCGCAAAAACTCCATAAAAAAAATCATTGATATAGCCGCCCGCTTTTACTGTTTCCTTTTCAAGCTCGGTTATTGTTGTTGGCACAAGGATGATATAAACATCTAATAACCCCAGACCAAAAACAAAAATTAAACATACAATACTAATTATAAAAGCCGGCTTTTGAAACTGCTCACCCCATGACATTCTAAAAAAAGCAGCACAAGTTGCCAGTATTATAAATACACTGATTATTCCAACAGTAAAAACAAGACTTCTAAATACGGCGACTTTTTTATCAATGCCCCTACCCTGAGAAAAAGAAAGAATTTTTATCCCAAGAACAGGGAGTACACATGGCATTGCATTTAGAATAGCTCCTGCCAAAAAGGCAAACAGAATTGCATAAATTATATTAAACTTAATTTGATTTTCACGAGGATTATATTTGAGTTCATGAATTGTTTCTTTATCATTTTTTTCAGAAAGTTTATTTAAATTCCCTCTGGCAGTATTTTTAGTCAATAAATCAGCATTTAGATTTTGTGCTAAATTTTGTTTCGCGCCTATTTTATTAAAAGGCAAATATTTGGATTCTAACAAAAGCTTCTGAAGTTTTTTGTTGTTTTCAAAAGAAATATTAGAACTTTTCTTATCAGACAGTTTTATTGAAATGGGGATTTCTTTATAAAATGGGATGCAGACACTCTTACAGATAAGTGCATCTAAAATAATTGTATCATTTATTTCCTTTTTTTCTTTATCAATATTCTCCTTTAAAACACCGGTTAAGAAAAAAGTGGCTTTAGACTCATAGGCCCATACCCAGCCACCTATATCAGGCTTATATTTTTTGGGAATTTCCTTCCGGGCGTCTATCCATTGAATATTTTTATTTGTTTTTACAGATATATTTAAAGGCTTACCAATACCCGGGCCCAAAGGATTGCTATACAAGTGATATCCTGCTGGAATATTGCAACTAATTGCAATTATAACAATATCTTCCAAAGAGTAACTATTCTTATCATATTCAACATTAATATTTACTTCAGGTTGAGCATAAATGTTACTTGAAAGTAAAATTAATACTAAAACCCAAAACGTTTTTTTAATCACCAACGTTTTTTTAATCACCGCATTTACCTTTAGGATAAAATTCGAATTCGACCTTAATTTAGGGGCTATGTCAAAAATTGTATTTACAACATAACATAAATAGACACAAGCACAGTCATAAATTATGTAAAAATACGATAAGATATAAATCTATGTTAAACCCAGCGGAATTTCATTATATTAGCCAGAGCACTTAACATAAAAAGCCAGCTGAGCCAAAAGCATAAAGTTATGGCGGAATTAACGCTGCGTTATTGACATGGAAAGCTAGGTTTTCTATAATTCAGGTGCTAATTTG
>CAZQOH010000022.1:7168-12521 GCA_964594355.1 uncultured Desulfobacterales bacterium | reverse complement strand
AAAAAAATCCAGGAGCAGTAAATTATGAGACAAAACAAGATACGATATTTTCTGATAGCTCTTAGTGTTTGGGCGCTTACATGTTTTTTCTCTTCCACCAGCATGGCCTCTCTCCTGAGCGTTCGAACGAACTATTCGGTTCTCACGCCAGATGGCGACGGTGTCAAGGACTATACGAATATCAGCTTTACTATTCCATCGGCTGGAACCGTTAAAATTAAGATATCACAGGTTCTTAGCAAAGAGAGGGTGGACACAGCCGAAAAACAATATATCCTGGTTAGAAATTTACCACATTCAGGAGGCAAGTATTATAATCAAGCCGGGACCTACACAGTGAAGTGGAACGGCACCAATGACGCCGGCCAGGTAGTCCAGAACGGCATTTACCGAGTCCAGATAATCTTTCTTCCTGAAGAGGGAAAACAGTTGGTGGATTCCATAAGTATTCGAGTGGAGGTAATACCAATTTTCACTGATCTTAAATTTCTTCCTGATCCTTTCACACCTGGAAAAGAAAAGGCTACAATCGAGTATCGATTAACAAAGAAAGCACTAGTCAGGGTAAGGATAACCGGACCGAGCGGGATAATTTTCAGCAGGAACTGGAAGATGGAATCCCCTGACAAATTCTTTGTCGACTGGAATGGCAAGGACCAGCAAACCGGACGGGTCGCGGTACCGGGCGAATATAAAGTGCACCTTGAAGCCAGAATAGGTGATGGAGAGCCGGTTGCTATGAGCACCAATTTCCATATTTCGCGTTATTTGGCTGTGGAAGCCATCTCAGCCACGCCGCGCACCTTCGACCCCAAGGATAAGGGGGGGAATTTTTCTACTCGGATTGCCTTTATGGTGGATAACCCCAATGTTGACTACACTGTTATAATACAGGACCAAAGCGGCAATACCGTCTGGAATAAAAACTTCAGTTCTGACTACCTGAGAGCCAGGGGATTTCCCAGCAGAAGAAAGGAGTTCAGCTGGGGCGGTTTGCGGGATATAACTATAACGGGTTCGTATGTCCTAAAGCGCACGGAAGTAACAAAAGAGAGGGAAGAGTTAATCGAAAAAACTGTTGCGGAAACAGTGAATTTTCCACCAATCATCATTAGGAGGTTAATTTATAATAATAACGGCAAGTTAGACAGGGGGAACGTTCTTCAACAGCTTAAGAAAGATAAATTGCTGTACCAAAAAGGAGACCAATATGAATACAGGGGAGCCTGGTGGACTATTGCAGATGTAAAATTTGATAAAAAAGTGATCAATTATTTGCCCAACGGCACTTACACTATCCGTATAAGGGTAAAGGATCCGGGCAGCCAAAAGGTTTCCGCCGAGTTTGGTACGGAAGTTACCATCCACTCCCAAATTAAATTCAAGCTATGTGTCCGCGACATAACACCAGGTGATAAGCAACCAGACTACAAAAAACGAGACGCCCCCCAATTTGACACGAATAAACCGCATTTAAATTCCCTTGGGAATAATAAAAGCATCCTCAATAAAACTCTTATGGATCAATACCAGACTCTTGTGGATCAATACCAGGTTAGTTGGTGCCAAGATGAGGAAAAGATTGTTAGCAATTTCGCCATCAAAGGCGGAACCCTTAAAAAAGGGCTTAAAAACGATGTAAAGATTTTCGATTCTGCTGCATTGAAGTGGGTTACAGTCGAAAAGATTAGCCCGTATCTTGATTTTCGGGACGACAGAATCAGGATATGGTTTCGTGTGACCAAGGATGCCGACGTCAGAGCACAGATCAGATCCTCCAAAGGCGGTGTAATCCGAAGACTTCCGGACAAAAAAGCGCATCTGGCTTCTGATATATCTCATTCCGTTTTCGAATGGGACGGTTTTGACGATGAGGGCAAGATAGCGCCTAATGGATTTTATATTATAGATATCAGTGCAACCGATACAGATCCCGCAACTCCCAAGACGCTGACCACATCGCCGGTGATCAGTGCTGAGGATATCCGCCGCCTGACTTTGATCGACAGAAAAAATTCTAGCCTTTTGCCGCAGCCGAAAATCAAAGGCAGCACTCTAAATATAGTTGAGCTGTTTGCCTTCGAGCCCGTATTGTCATTTAATGAAATAAGCGGTTATGATAAAGATAGCGGTTCCGGGCTGAGTGAACTTCTTGAAAAGTCGGAGAGTTCGGCCCGCCAGGAACAAAGGGATCAAGAAGGAAATTTTTCAATTATTTTCAACAACTATGATGGTGATGAATTTTTCTTGGAATATTTCTACACTGCTTTTACTGAGAAAGTGTCGGAAACCGAAAGTTATTACAAGATTGCGCCGGTGGGAAAAATTACTGTTAAGCATAGTTTCGATGCCGGTGGGGATAAGCAACAGTGTAAAATTGACGGGAAATGGAAAGAGGATCTAAAGCCGGGAATTTATGATTTGTGGGTTTTTGCCATGAAACCAGGGGTCTGCAAGGAATCTATGTACCGATATAATGGATATAGCCGAAATTCTGATCATAAATGGAAAAGAATCGAAAAATTGGTTGAATGTTTTCAGTCAGAAAGCATGACAGTCAAAAAGATTAAGGTTCGTGCACTTGGCCATCTTACTGAAGCAGGGGCCCATCTTAAAAAAGTATTGGCTGAAGGTTTTTCCACAATGGCTGCCAAAGCGGGGGCTTCCAGGTAGCTTAATTATCATCACATAATCAGCTGGTGTTTGGGTCCCATCTTTTCTGTGGAACCCAATTTTTACTCGATCGATAGGAGTGACAACATGAGAGCATTTCTTTTCGGAATCATTATCGCAATTACTATTACCGGTTGCGTGCCCCAACAGGAAACGCGCAAGCCCTATGACTATATGGTCGAAATGGACCGTATCTCCATGCAGTTCGATAAATTGGCCAGACAAATGGAAAAGATCGGAGAAACGCTTATATTTATTGAAAAAGAGCGGTTCGAAGCAGCCGCTGAAACCCATTCCGATAAACAGACAAAGAATCATTTTGATGATCTTTTTGAAGATTTATACGATGTTAAGGAAACAGTCATTAATCTTTACAAAAATTTTGAGACACTGAAAAATATTCCAAATAAAAAAACCGAAAGCGGAAAAAATTTATTTAAAGAACATAATGAAATAATGGAGAGCCTTTTCAAGGCACTCCTTGGATCAGATGAAAAAGACGACGTCAGAACCGCTATGGATCTTAGTGATGTAATCGTGGAAGTGCGCACGAAAGACGGTAAAGATTCCCAAAAAGTAAGTGCTCAGGAACTGCAGCAGAAAAACATTTTCTTTGCTTTCAAAAAGAACAAGGACGATCGGCATGGATACCTGGATGTTTTAGAGACTTATCTGAAGCTGAATCTTCTGAAACTCATGGGACGCAGGGAAGTTACGGTCTGCGTCCTTGAACGTAAGTCCGAAGGAAAATATATGGGACTAGCAGGCAATGTAGATATTGTGGCATTTTTGGGGGATTCATCTATAAACTGGGTAAGATCTGCGGGTGTACGATCCGCTTCTATGTGGTATAGAACTTACAAAATAAAAGAAAAGGCTGTGGTAACACAGCTTAAACAGGTAATTAAAGCACGCAAACAGATCCAAGATTTTATTCGAGGGGCTTGATTTTTACCGATGGCTGCAAGTATCAAATATTCAGGGGGAAGGCTGGTTCTTCTTTTATGTGCCCTTTTTTTGTCGCAGCTAACTTTGTCCTCCCCTGCTATGGCGAGCTACAGTTTAGACCCATTCCCCGTTAAAAATATTCTTGGCCATGAAGACAATCTCAGCCGAATTGAAATAATTAAGCAGGGCAAAGCTTTAGTCACCGCTTCCAAGGACCAATTCGTCAAGATCTGGGATACAAAGACCGGGCACAAACTCCATTCCCTTGTTGGCCACCCGGATATCCTTACTGCCTTGAGCGTTTCTCAAGATGGTACTCTCATTGCCAGCGGGGATTACAGCGGGAATATTATCATATGGAATTCTGTTTCCGGCGGCATGCTACTCCGAATTGATCCTCAAGGTTCGGTCTATAACCCTGTGGGCAAGCTACTAATAAAAGGGGAAAACAAACCTCAAGCTCGTTCAACCGTTGGTGCTCTTTGCTTTAATTCCACCGGAGACTTGTTGGCAATTGGCCGCTGGAATTCAACCATCGAAATCTGGAAACTTTGGGATTATTCCAGTCTAAAAAACAAAATCAAAACAAAAAAAATTCAAACGATTATCGATCATTCCGATGGTGCAACCGACTTGGCTTTCAGTCTGGACCGAGATGTTTTATTTGCTGGGAACCGTGATGGAACAATCAAAAGATGGGATCTTACGAAGGACCATGCTACCATCCTTTGCAAAATAAGAGGAAAAGTAACAGCGTTAGCTTACAGCCCGAACAGGCGATTGATCGCGGCGAGTTCGAGCAGGAAAAAAATCGTTGTATATGATCTTGCCCAAAAGAGGGTTCTTTGGGAGAAACGAACTCATGAAAAGGCCGTTAACACACTCGCTTTTTTAGACGACGGTAAAACCGTTGCCTCTGGGGGGGCTGACAAAAGATTTGTCATTTCCCGGGCAGAAAATGGTGAATACCTCTACGAAAAGATCTTAGCCAACGATGTTATGACCTTAAGCGTCGATGATTCAAACCACCTTGTGGCCATTAGTTCCGGAATTAATTCCGGGAAAGAGGTTTCTCTGTTTCGCTGGAAGCGGGACCATAGCGGCAAACCCCAAAAGCAACACCCTGTAATAGATGCTAAGGTGTCGCAACCCATTATCGAATCCGGTTCAAAATCCAAATCGACAACGGGTTCCAAAACTGTTCAGAAACAAAAACCCTCATCTATCTCCTTTTACATACCTGACTATCTCGAAAGTAATCAGGATAAGCTGGATTTCACCCTAAACGTCGATTCAAATTACCAGGTTCAGTATCTGGGACTTCACAACTTAAGTACCGGTAAAAACATCAGATGCCGGAGTCAACGCGGCATTAAAATTGAGCCGGGAAGCGGGGAAGGGTATCTTTGTTCTATCGTTTTGGGACCCGGACTTAACAAGATTCAGGCCATAGCTGTCGACAGTACCGGTTTTGAAAAGCTTTCCAAAGTGGTCATAGTGCAACGAAAGGAAACAGGATTGCCGGTGACCGGTTGGTATGCGCAGCAACATGCTTTGGTGGTAGGCATCAGCAAATATCAGGATACGGATATTTCCTATCTGCCGAACGCCGAGTCAGACGCCCGTGCCGTAGCCGACTTGTTAGGCAAACTGGGATTCAAAACCCATGTTTTGCTGGGAGGTGACGCAACCAAGAACAATATTATCAACATTTTTGATGAGCTTGCTCGAA
>CAZQOH010000022.1:0-7068 GCA_964594355.1 uncultured Desulfobacterales bacterium | reverse complement strand
CTGCTGCTGGGATTGGGCAAGAGAAACATAGACATGCATGACCATGATGGTCTGGCAACCTTTACGGAAGTAGCTTCATTTGTCCGCAACAAGGTGATGGAGTTTACCGATGGCAGACAACGCCCCCAGTTTGTTGTGCGAGGGGATGATGGCGAATTGATTTTCAATCTTTCCGAGATGACCGATTAATCTAAAGAAGGAAATGTTGTTGACTGGAAGCTACGGAAGAAATGATGCCGCTGATATCAGCGTTCTCAGCACAAAATCGACCCGCACCTGGAGGTCGATTTTATTTTCTCCTTTTAAGGGGGCAACATTTTTTTTCGGATTTATTCTGGCCTTGAGCTTCCTACCGATTTTAATTGCCATGGCGGATGATTCATTCGTTTTTCGTATAGAGGATGAATCCGATCCATACCTTGAAAGCTTTTCCAGATACATGGGGTTGGACTGCGACCACGAACTTTCTGAAGAGCAAAAAGATAAATTCGATAACGAACAGAAGCGCGCCCTGTATTATCTTTATCTTTCCAAATATTGTGGGCAAAAGGAAAATATCAAGCTAGCCGATTACTATCGGGGCCAAGCATTTTACAAGCAGGGCAAGATGGCAAAGGCGGTTCATTACCTTTCCCAGGCTATGGAAAGCGGACTCGATAATCCAAACATCTTTTATTTCTTAGGGAAGAGTCATTTTGAATTAAGACACTATGACAAAGCCATACAATATTTTCAGAAAACTGTTGCACACAAAAGTGCCGGGGAAACGATTAAGAACCTTGCCCGCAAAGATGTTGTTCTGGCCAAAGCAAGTAAAGAAGCTGAAATTTCATTAAAAAAATCTGCTAAATCTTTCAAGAAAGTCTATGATATCCAGACAACTAATGAAATCGAACTGGTTTCATTTAAAACCAACAGCAGGACCAAGGGCAAAGCAAAACTCTCTGAATTTAATAATAAACTCTTAGTTCTTCATTTCTGGGCCACATGGTGTGTACCATGCAGAAAGGAGTTTAAGGACCTGCTGTCTTTCCATAAGAAATATAAAGAACACGGCCTGAGTCTAGTTACAATGAGCTTAGACTATGATTTCGCTATAGTGGAAAAGTTTTTAAAAGATCAGAAGATTCCCCAAGATATTCCTGTTTTCTATGACCAGGGCGGTCGTCTTTTACAGCAACTGACATCCTCTGTATTACTTCCTACTACAATTTTCTTTGATGAATCTGGCAAGGCCGTATGGGTAAAGACCGGTATTCTTGACTGGAAAGATCCCGAGTTGACCGCTTTAGTGAAAAATACATTACAACATAAATAACTTGGTAAATATGAAAATAAATCATTCCTGCAGGAATAGAGTCTTGTTTCCGGCAATACTTTTTTTCCTTCTTTTTTGGGACGTAAACGTGTCAGCAACACCGCTAATAAAAGTGGTCCCGGAAAATTATAATTTTGGGGTCGTTGTTCGTGGAGAAATAGTAGCAAAGGAATTTGTAATTGAAAATCATGGTTCTTCCCGGCTTGATATTTCCCGTGTAAAGACTTCGTGTGGCTGTTCCGCAGTTTTCCTTGAGGGAGAAACTGTTTTACCCGGCTCCTCGACGCTTCTTGATGTCGAATTCGATTCCAGCGATTTTTTGGGAAAAGTCCGCAAGACCGTTTTTATTTATTCCAACGATCCCAAAAACCCGGAATACAGCTTAACTTTTACAGCAATAGTGCAGTCAATCGTCGAAACAAAACCGGACCGGCTATACCTTGGAACCCTGAGATCTATAGGGGAAAATGGAAAGGATTTTCCTTTTAAGGTAAGCTTTTTATATGACAACGCAAAAATTTCCGACTTAGAAGTCAACCGCCGATTTTTCAATGTTTTTTGCGAGACCCGTCAGCAACAGAACGACGCATATGTGTATAATTGCCGCTTAACTGTAAAACCCGATATTCCGATTGGCAGTATCATGGAGGAACTTATTATCCACACCAATATGCCTGAGCAGCCGCGTTTTAAGATGAAAATATTCGGTATATTTAAAGGTGCGTTTAAAGTGTTTCCCATGTTAGTAGATTACGGAGAGTTGTCATCTCATAATAGGGCACAGAAAACGGTTACGATCAGGAGAACCGATGGAAAACCGTTCAACATACTTAAGGTTGTTACGGACAGAGAGGAAATTACCTGTAAGGTTATCCCAAAACATGAGAACCAGGCTTATCAAATGATTTTGCATTTTGCTCCAGGCGGCCTTTCTGACGTTGTAGAAGGCAGGGTAGTTGTGTTGACGGACCACGACCGCCACTCTGAAATACAAATAAAGTATCAGGCTTTTGTGGAATGATTTGGAGATAAAAAAGGTGCGGTTTTGATTTTTTAGGGACCTTATTTTATAAAAAGAAAATGGTAACAATCTTTGCTGATTAATGTCCATGGAGGATTTTAGGCTTTCGGGAGAACGGTTTTTTAAAAAATGAATTATATTGTAAATTTATCCAAAAATGTTATAGTGTACATCTAATTGACAACGGGACGCATTGAGTCCGCCAATTTTTTCAAGCCGGCAATAATCAAAATAAGCCATTTGATTTTCAGTCGCATTTTTATATTTAAATACTAATTTAAGGGCTAAAATGATGAAGCACTCAGCAAAAAAAGCAGTTTGTATATTTGGCATAGTGTTGCTTGCGTTACTAGGGGGAAACAGCATTTTCTATGGGCAAGATGCTGGGGACGATATCTTTAACCAAATCATGCAGTGGACCCAGAAAGAGCTAAAGGAAGCCGGTGAAACCAAAAAAACTTCCGCCGGAGAATCTCACTCCAATGTTTTCGTGGGAGACAACAAGCGCTATGACAACGAGCGAGGAGAAGTTAAAAGAAAATCATTCGTTGAAGGGGAACTGTTTAGGGCCAGCAATACCGCCCTAACTGGTGAAATGACAAAAGAAGTGGTTGAGGAAATAAAGCTTAACACCAGACCAGAAGATTGGTATGCCCAGATCAACAGCGCAAAGCATGCAATTGGTAAACAGTCTCTTGATAACTGGTACCAAGAGCTGTCGGAATGCGGAACAGTCTGCGCCCAAATTGTAGTACGCATGATGGCCAAACATTTCGAGGCCGTTTCCAACCTTCCTCATTTTTTCGTTATGTTTAGAACCGGCAGTAATAGCATAGATTACAGTTATAACGGTTTCTTAGAACAGATCGGCAACTATTTGAGAACAGATCCCAACTTGAATGTATTAATTATCGGGCGGGCAAGTCAAATCGGTGACAGGGCATATAACCGCGAACTTTCACGAAAAAGGGCCGATAGTATAAAATACAAACTTTTGGAGAGAAATGTCGCGTCGAAAAGAATAAGTATCGTATATCTTGGATATGAACCCCCGCAGATATCACACAATGTAATCGAGTTATACCAACTTAACAGTCCAATGGTGAATCTAAACCATCCGATAGACGGTCTGAGCTTGTATCAAATCAATCAAAGTGCCGTAGTCGCATTGATAAATAAATAGAAGGAAAAAATCTGCTATTCTAAATTAGTTCATGTTCTATTATATTCCATTTGCATGGATTGGCCAGTAATGACCGGCGCTTATTTCCACCCCGTTTTTGTTAACATTATATTGAGATCCGCCATAATTTTTCCGCGATACTTTCTAACTGCATCGAAAAACTCAATTCAATTATATACAAAAGACGAGAGCTTTATATAAAAAGGCACTCAACTGAAAAATTCTAACTATATTTTTAACATCAGACTGTGATTATGAAAACAATCATAGAAAAAATCAAACCGGATTCTGCAACGCTAACCCAAACAGGCTTTCTTCTGGTAGTTTCGTTGATCCTTGCTGCTGCTATCAATACTATAAATCCACTTGGAATCAATCTTTTCAAAAAATGTGATAAAAACAAGCTAACAAAAGAATCCATAGAGAGTAAGCGGGCCGAACTACAAAAGAAAGTACCAGATCAAAAGAGCTCTGTTTCTGAAGCTTTCCTTCAGTCTGATCTTGAAATTGATGGGGAGCTTGCCTATGAATTCCACAAAGACGGGGTCCTCTTTGTAGATGCCAGAGACAATTCTATGTATATGGAAAGTCATATAAAAGGCGCAGTCTCTTTGCCGATAAACAACGCTCAAGACAAAATGGATGATTTTTTCAGCCAGCACGACCCTTCCAATCCTATAGTCGTGTACTGCTCAGGTGAAGGATGCTCCGATTCACACCATCTTGCTGAATTTCTGCTAAACTTCGGATACGAATATATCCGGATATATATAGGCGGAATGCCCGATTGGGAGGAGCATGGTTATCCCACGGAAGGCGCCGGCCAATGAAACTAATTGAATTTAGCATAAGGTGGATAGTCGGTATTCTCTTTATCTATGCATCCTTGCATAAGATAGTAGATCCGTGCACCTTCGCCTATGCTGTTGAGAATTATAAAGTTCTCCCGCATCAATTTCTTATAAACTCAATGGCTGTCTATCTCCCTTTCCTTGAACTTATATGCGGTACAGCTCTGCTGCTAAACACCAGAACGAGGGGAGCTTCGCTCCTTATTTCAATGATGACATTGATGTTCATTATTGCAATCTCTATCAATATGATACTTGGCAGGAGCTTTGATTGCGGTTGTTTTTCACCATATGCTCCGGATTACATTAAAAATCCGGTGAATCTTCTTATTAAAGATATTTTTATCCTTGCAGGCGCGGTTTTTGTATACATTTTCAGCCGGGGAAATAAGCAATCGTAAAAATCTGTCTCAATCCGATTTTTTACAATATTTTTTATAACAAGATGAAGCTTGTTCTAAGCTCTTCGTACATTCATTAAATCTTTTGTCTTTTGCGCTCCGTCCAATATCGGATGATTCAGATTTGCCATGGAATTGTCGAGGCGATAGAGGTGGATATGTGAAGCTCCCCGCCCTTTAGGGCGGGGCTTCCCGGTAAGGAGTTCAGTTAATTTTATATAGCTCCCCTCGACCCCGCCCTTTAGGGCAGGGCTTTCGGGGAGCGTTCCGGTCAAGTCGGGCGGGACTCATAGTGGTGGGGGGAATAAACGGATTCCTATAACATTTGGGCTACTACCTTTCACACCCCCTTTCCTCTCCGAGTTCACACGCTTTTGCGAAAGCCAAACGGGCTTTTTTATCCTGTTTCAGGCCCAACTGACTGAGGCCGAGATTGAAAAAGGCCTTGCCGAAAGGGTTTGTTTTTATAGCCTTCTGGTAATAGTACGCCGCCCGCTCCAACCGGCCTGAGTCATACATGCGGTTGCCTTTGTTGTAGTCGCTCACCGACGTTTGTTTCACCCAGCCGCCGATCACCTCCATGAAGTTCTCCTGGGTGACGTTGGCCGACCGCTGTTCCTCTTCCAGGTCCGGCGCCCGGGTAGGAAGGTCCGCTACGGAACCGCTCCTGCTCTCCCGCAATTCGATCCGCGTGACCAAGACGGTTTGAGAGGCCATGAACCCTTCCTCATCCAGCACTTGGATCTCGATGGTGTTCTTGCCCAGTTCCAGGGGAATTGCCAGATCCAGGGGGTAGCCTCGGAGCCCGGTCGTTTCGATGGGATTGTTGCTCCACAACTCATCCACGAATTGCCGTTTCTTGTTGATGAACAGTTTGAATTTTTTGGTCATGTTCAGACTGGTGACGTACCCAAGCAGGGGGACCATCTCTTCAGCGACCTTCTGGTCATTTTTGGGATGGGCCAGAAAGACGGCCGGACGGTCTTTGGAGATGTCTCTTAGCGTGGCCTCGCCCTTCCCGGCCCTGAGCGCCCTCGCAATTTTCTCTTTTTTTGAAGGGGATAGAAACGCAAGATAGCCCGGGGAATTTTTGCCGGTAAAATCGGTGAGCATTTTTGTCCGAATATCGGCAAGTTGACTAGATATTGCATTTTTTAAATTCGGAGCATAACTCATTGCTGAGCTTCCCAGATCAGCTTCGCTTTTGTAAGATAAAACAGCTTTTCTCGAACTAGGGTCAATGATATCGAGGGCTATATTAAACCAATAGTTTTTGGGCTGTGATTCACGACTTTTAATTTTCACCAGAAAATTGTAGTTGGCATCAATAGTGGTGTTCACACTGGTGAAAATGCCGGAGCGTCTCATATCTGCCAGGACTGCTTCAGCAACCGCTTCGTTCCAATTGATAATATTTTGCTCGGTGTTCAGCCATTTCCTCCACATATCGGCAATTTCAGGGGCCATTTCGTGTTTCGCTTCAATCCGAACGTTTGCATCAATAACGCCATTGGCTGGAATCACTTTAGGCGTCCACGTGTAAGCGGATTTGGGTATGTCGATCGGGGCGCATCCCGCAAAGAAGAAAAGCAGGATTACCAGTACAGTTTGAAACTTTTGGCTCAGTCTCATGCTTTATCTCCAAAATTAAAATGCAGTTATCTCAAACTTTTTAAGATGTGACTCTACAGTTTCACCTCTATCTACGAACCCTCAATAAGCGTGTGACGTATTCCAGTATACTTTCGGATTTTTTGCAAACCTCTTTCTGATATTGGCATAATACGGGTGCAGTTTTATTAAACGATAGGCCTGTTTCATGTATTTCAGATAAAAACTTACTTTGTTCAGAAAAAATAGAAAAATTAGACTTTTGTGTCAAGTTTAATTAACGCACACATGTTTTGGATTGGGTTTTTTGCCCAATTTTTGATGAAATTGGGAGATTAGGTTGTGCAGCTTTTGGTTTAATTTTTGCAGATTAGGAATTCTACATGCATTGAAGCCCCAATCCAATCGAACGTAATTATTGCTGTTTTGATGGCTCAAGGCAGTAAACATGAATTTTGGATACTATAGAATTGTCCAGCAATCTATCCATATAATCAGTATTAAGTCTGCTCCAGTCCCTCTGATGATCTTAGTGCAAAATCAGTGGGAAATCATGTCGCAGGCCCGTTTTTCCTTTTGTTCGCAAGCTTTTACAAATGCCTGCCGCGCGTCACTTTTATTCCCGAGTCCCTTAAGGGCCAAACCCAGATTAAAAAATGCCGGGGCAATCGGATCGGTCCGTA
>CAZQOH010000021.1:0-15678 GCA_964594355.1 uncultured Desulfobacterales bacterium | reverse complement strand
GGTGTCTCTGGTATCCTTGACTACAGTCCGAAACCTTATGATCGACAATGCCCCGACCAGTGCAAAGGCCCTAGCCAAACTCGAGCCTATGACCATCATGACAATGGCAACGATAATGGAGACAAACAAAATGGTCTGGGTAAAAGATTGTGAATAAGAAAGACCTTTGTGGGTATAACGGTATACAAAGGCAACCACAAAGCCCAACACAGCGGCCAGAACGATATTGATCACCATCTCCTGATAAGAGTATGTCAACATACTGTCTACGGCATTCAACAATTGGTTTTGCATTTCATCCTCTTTTCTTTAGATTGACTGAATTAAAGGGTAATTAGGCCCTTAGGGGCATTTATCTGACAACATGTTGGTCAATTAACGCGGGTCCTCTTGGGCTATCCCCAACGTTTCCATTGCATGACAAATTTTAGAAATGGAAACTCGCCACAACTCATAGGCCTGGATCAACCGATGGAACCACGAAGGAATATGCCGGCGAATTTTCACCTCCATTACGGTATAACCCGGAAGTATACGCCGGCTGCGATCACATGGCGAAGGGAAAAGAGCTCTCGTTTGAGTCCCCTGCAGCTCACTGTCAAATGTGAGGCGAAACTCAGGGTCAAAACGGCTGATGTAAGGTCGCCTGGTGTAGTCTACCAATGCAACCGGTCGCAACCGCTTGCGATACAGTTCATATTCGAATTTCCGTCCAATGTCGCTTGGGGGAGTTCCCTGTCGCACTTTCGCAACCAGATCATTTCCCCGGTCATAAGTAATATCTTTGCCGCTATCCAATGGCACCCGGGTTTTGAGGACGAGGTTATTATAACGACCCTTTATTTCAAGAAACTGCGGGGTGCCATCCCGGGGGCTGTCGGTGTAAGTGCGAACCCGGAACTTGGATCGAGTATGCAGCCCCTCCACCTTATCGTAAAAGCAGGTAAAAAAGGGATCGTCAAAATACAGACTGCGCACAAAATACTGGTGATTCGGCTGACGAGCGACATAAGGATCGAATTCCAGAAAATAGCTCAGTTCGCTTTCCAGTTGCTTACGCAGATCCTTTGTTATCAGGTATTTGAACTCGAAACGCGCAAAATGTAGTTTAGTGGCGGGCAATGCCGGTGGCTCCTCTTCTGCCTGGATTGACTTTATTCCAGTATCTCACGCCCAAATCTTTCAGGAGTTCCGTTTCTTCGCTGAAACGCCAAAACTTATTAACTCTGGCCTGTTCCCTTCGTTTCATATCTACCGAATCGTCAAGCAAAACTCTTTTTTTCTTGGTTTTTACGGGACGGTCGATGAAACTGTCATAAATCCAGATGGTAGACTTTTTGTCGGCGCTAATCATTTTTTCATTATTTTCAAACCGGCCTTTGTACAAGAAAATACGCCCGCCGTTGTTGTAGCGCCAGTTTTTTTTGTAGGCATCCAGAGCTTGGGCATTGCCGTCCAAAGTTAAGTTGTAAAGGGTTGCCACCGAACCGTCCTTGGCCTGAATACCAATCAAATTGTCGACCAGCTGATCGTTGATTGCTAACAGGCGAGACGCTTCGCCAACGGAAACCCCTTTATCGCCGCTATTCATAATGAAGGTATCAATGATAATGGCCTCAGTTGCCATTAAGTCCAGCGCATCATTTCCGCTATCGACAAATCTGCAATTTTTCACTATGGCCTTGCTGATATCGAAATCAATTGCATCTGATTTTGATCGGTAAAATTCAGAATCCTCTAATTTAATATTGGAATAAACCGTATGCACCATGTCATCCACTATCCTGCTATCACGGAAACGACAGTTTTTGACACTTACGTCCTTCACATCATGTACGGAAAACATAGCTGAATATTCGAATAAATCCTCTTTTAATCCGCTGCCACCAGCGAATTCACAGTAACTGAAGTGAGAGCCATTTACACCTTGTCCTAGAAGTACCACCGCCCCCCAGGGATCCTGTTTTTCGTTTAAAGGAATAAATCGCACCGGCTGCTTTCCTGTTCCGTTTGCGGTCACACGTTTGTGAAAAATAAGGCCGGCACCTTTTCCCAGCAATATCTTGCTTCCCGGTTTGATAATTACCTCATCATATATATCTATAACTTGCCGGATAATCCTTTCTCCGGACCATACCTGTGGTATTTTTACAGGCTGAGCATGGACGATCCGGAACTGGTTGCGGAAGGAAACTGGTTCCAGCTTCTTTACCTTTTTTGCTGTTTGTACGCCGGCCATGCCCCTGGATACCAAAATTTCGTGCACTGAATGTTGCTCCAAACCGTCCACATGCAGTTCATAATAGGCAGGTAAAACATCCATTTGAAATTTTTTTAACGGATGAGAGCCTTTTTCAACCTGGACAAAGCGAGCATAGAGTTGCGTATCCACACTAAGTTCCGTCCCCCGAACATGCACCGCACTGGTGACATCGACATCAGAGGGCTTTCCATTAGTCCAATATCGAATGGTTACGGACAATGGTTTGGGGACAGGATAGAGGTACCTAAAAATAACCCGTTTGACTGGAGGACGACCGGAAATTTTAAATCCGAATGTTGCATTATTTTCCTTAATGTCGAATTGAACAGCTCCCGAGTCTTGTAAATATCCTTGCTTAACATCATAAAATACCTTTTTAATAATTGCCAGGACACTTTGAACCCCGGATATCGCCTTATCTGTTTCAAGAGGAAGCAAGTCGGGATCATGCGGTATAGTCCGAACCATATTCTTGATTTCGCGTTCTACTCGGCGCAGAAAAATCTTGTCTTTGCCTAGCTTGAAAAAAGATTCGATCGCCTTCTGTTTGGCACGTAAAAAATCTGTATTTTGATATAAAAATGTATGTAGATCACTTGGCATAACATCCAATTGGTTCTTCTCAACTCCTTTTTCCACCCAGTCAGTACTCCAGCAATTAGGATCCCAGATAATCGGCATAAAAAAGTTTTTCGCCGGGTCATAATACAAACGCCAGTTGTGCGCAGTATCGTAATGAAAGCTGCGCCCAAGAGTCTCAAATGCGGAAAACCGGCCCCATGCATCTAAATCAATCATTCTGGATAAAATTTGATGCTCATCCTCAGAATCTGCAGCACCAAGGATGCCAATAAATTTCTCAAGCGGTGCGTGAGATTCTTCAGGATAATGATTGTTGAACGATATCTTTTTCCATACCCTGGGATGTTCAAATACTCTGTTGTTAATTCCTCTATATCGATCCCTGGCCAGCAATTCTCCTGCATACAGATCACCCGGCATCACATTGTGCCTGCGCAAAGTCAATTCCTCCAATTGTTCCACAAGAACATATATCCCTCGCCACTTGCCGTTAATAATAACATTTACAAGTTCACTTTTGGGTGCAATCAGGCCCATCTCTCTTGCCAATTGGTAGCCCAGGAGATTATTTAACTGAACATTGGGCACGATCAAATTAAAGCGTCGCATGCCATTATAGAGATTTTGTTTGCGTGTTTTTACCCGCAAGGACTTTTTGTAAAATCCCCAGTGAAAAATGAAATCACCCCGGTACTTTACCTTCACCCTCTGCAATTTCCCTTGATACAGCAAACCGGCCTCGACATATTCTTGCCCGGAGTGAGGCAAGTTATGGTCTAACTTCGCCAGATTGGTTTCCGGTATAAACAACTGAATTACAGGGATATGGTCTACATGCGATGCATCATTAACATCAGAAGAGATCCAAAACCGCATTGATTTCAGCATGTGTTGAAATTCCATGCGGCCGATCCCTATTAAAGATAATCTAAACGGAGAAGCATCGTATCTTACGTCAAATGTATGATAGCGGTCTGCGACATTGATCAGCCAGTAAATAAAAAAGCAGACAACCGGAAGCGTCACCAACCACCCCCAGCGCCATGCAATTTTAAGATATCGCTTCATTGAACTTGAATCCTCCCACGAACATAAACATTCTTCACCATCAAATTGGTTTCAGACATGGCGGTGCCAAAATAAGGATCTGGCCCTGTCACTACGAAGCTATTGCCAGGGAGTCGTTTCAAACTATGGACAAAGGCTATTGCATCCAAACTGAGGTTGTGCTCACCTTGCTCTGTTTCTATTCTTATGTCATTTAGGGTGTATCGCATCCCTTTGAAGTCGGGAAAGTCAATCCGCAGTATCGTCATGGGCGACAACGGGCTAACCAAAAAGGAAAACTCATCTTCCGCCATAACTGCGTCGGAGTATGATACCACACGTCGCATTTTGGCTGAAAAGTCATCTGTTTCCGTTCTCCAATAAATTTCAAATTGTTTTTTGTGCAAAGTCAATGTCCTTGCCTTATGACAATATCTTTCAAGTCGTTCGCTTCCAGATTCGCATTCAAACCATTCCGGCAAAGCCACCATCACATTCGCAGAAAATTCCAAGGTGTATGCTTCGCCTTGAAATTTTTGCGGCATATTCCAATAAAAATATGGATCATTGCTGACGGGAACATCGAATACAGAGGGGGTATATTTGACCTGATGCAGACTGATCGGTTTGGCAAAAACATTCACTTCTATTTTTGATACAGGGGTATTTATAAAGACACGGGGTGAGGCGATTATCAATGGCAGATAAGCAGGTGGATCAATCCGAATCGCTATAACTCCGGCAGGCAACGGCAATGAAAATTGAAATAGCCCATCCAGTTGCAACACGGGCCATACTTTCAAATACTCTTTTGCATTAAAGCCCTTGCCGGAATCCCAGTAAACTACCCAATCTTTCTGCAAATCGTGTGAGTTCATGGTTTTTTCTAAAACAGCCTCCGCATCTGTGACAAACTCTCTGGCATATAAAACCTTAGCATAATCATACCCGGTCCATCGAACTTCGGGCACCAGATGGTACAATCTTTCCAATTCTTTTAGGCCTTCATCTTCCCGCCCTGCTATGGATGAAAGAACTTTTGCATGAGCAGCCTTTGCATATAGATCACGCTCATCAAATTCCATCCAGTGTTCTGCCCACAACAGTGCACTCACAGATTCGTTTAAACCTTGATATAAAGCAACCAATTCCCTTAAAGCACTTCGTTTAATGGCATCCAAACGATCCATCTTCTTAATTGACTCAAGCCCAGCCAGCAGAGACTCAAGTTTTTGCACAGCAAGTAAGTCATCCGTTCCTTTTGGCTCAAGCCCTTTATTAAGCTTCTGATGATAGTGCTGCATATAAATCTGAACGATGTGGGAATCAAGCGTAGATACTGCAGAAGGAAAGACCGTCCATACAACAGCAATCCCTATGGCAACAAGAGACACCATGATCAGTAGGATTCGAGCCCAAGCAGCTAAACTTTTTATTGTCATCAGGTTTTCAGTCTTTGTTCCAGGTGCGCAACGGAGTAGGTGTAAGTTTTATGTTTTTATTTCAAAATTCGGTGGTCTGGTCTCCAAATGAATACTATAATATGGATCAATTAAAGTCTTTGACCGCCACAACTTTTCAAACAGGTCAATTTCTCTTGGATCAACATAGCGAGCTCTACATTTTGATTCATAATGAAATAATTCGGCATGCGAAGTATATACAATTCGATAATTTAAATTATTTACTTTTAAACAATAATCAACATCATTATAATTAATGGGAAAATTTTCATTAAAGCCATTCACGCTTTCAAAAATTGCTTTGGAAGTCATAAGACATGCCCCCGTTACTGCAAGGTAATTCCTATTTATAATCGAACTAAAATAATAACCTTGCGATGATTTTGGGTATCCCCGATAGATATGATCCGGAAATCCATCAATAAATGTAACACCCACGTGTTGAATTGATTCATCTTCAAAATATAATTTTGCTCCGACTACTCCGATATCAGGACGTTGTATAAATTGAAGCATTGATTTCAACCAATCAGGTGAATTAATCTCAATGTCATCATTGAGAAACAATAAATATTCCCCTTTAGCATAAGTGGCACCTAAATTCATTTTTTTGGCTACATTAAATTCTTCGGTGTAATGAACAAATTTACATTCAATATCACATATGGCATCAATGGTTTTCCGTTTTAGATCATTATTATCAACAACAATTATTTCAAAATTACGGTATTTAGTTTTTTCCTTAATATTATTTATGCAATTAGATAATAAATCAATCTCATCGCTGTTTATTAAAGCAGTTTTTCCAGCTGAGGGGATAATAACGGAGATTAGAGGATATCCAATTATATTATGCTGAACATTAAAGCAGTCGAAAGATCCCACTGGTGTGACTTTTCCGGAAATTTTTATTCTTTTCAATTTATCTTCTAGTGCTTTTACGCCAAATTCAGTGTATGATTCCTTTGACAAATTAGATTTCGAAACCTCTCTATTGTGATACAATATTTTGGATATATGCTTAATCTGTTGAGATTTCTCAACAAATCTAAGAACAAAATCATAAACCTGTGCATTCTTAAATTCATTTCGAAAGCCATTAATTTTTTTTGCAGTATTGCGTCTATAACACGAAAATTGGGAGGTATAAAAATAAGATTCAAAGTATTCCGGTGACCAATCAGGTTTAAAAAAAGGGGCAAATCTTTTTCCATTTTTATCTATCTGATCTTCATCACTGTATATCATGTCGGTATCAGGATACCGATTAACAATCCATGCAAATTCATATAGCGCATCCGGTGAAATCTCATCTCCAGGGTTAATTGTACATACAAATTTTCCTGATATTTGAGAAAAAATACAGCCATTAAAACATGGCTGATTATTGTTGGATTCATGACTAACAACAACTATACGGGTATCATTAGTAATTTGTTTTTTTAGATATGTTTTTAGTTTATTTTCTTCTGAAGTTTCAACAACAAGCAATAGTTCCCAATTCGGATATATTTGATCAAGTACTGAATCAATTGTTTTTTTTGCCCAGGGAATATCAACATTTAAAACTCTAACTACAATAGAAAATAATGGCTTATTTAATAGCCTTAATACATTGCTCTCTATTTCTACAATGTCCTGGGATTCCAGATTATTTGATTTCATCCATAATTCATAATTATTTGTATTTTTAATTTCCGATGTAATCTTCTCAAGTAAAAAGCCTTGACATTTTTTATAACCTTCTTTTCTAAATATTCTAATCATCTGCTTCAGTTCAGCGAAAAGCAATTTTAAAATTACATGAATAGAGAAATTTCGCTTTATTTGTATCCGGCTCCAAATAGATCTTAAAAGAATTTCAAGTCTACTAATTTGAGTAATTCTCAAATCCTTTAATACAAACTTAACAGGCTTCTCCCCCGGGTCTAATCGCAGTAAAGTTACTTTGGGACCTAAGGGTAAAATAACAGAATATGGCTTCTCATTTTCAGTAACAGAGCCTATTTTAAAGCTCTGTTCTTCTTGAAAACCATCGCCTGAGTCAATATATAGCTTGAAAACAATTGGTTCCTCAGCTGAAGCTATATAATGTAATATAACCCAATTAGCAGGTAGGGGAGCCGGTAAATAAAATTGAGGGTCTTCTCCGCTCGATACCCATTTGCAAGGTCCTTCAGACGGTATTGGTTTAATCTGATTAACCGGGACCAAATCCGGTTCATATGTCCACCGAAGAACTGCTATTACGTTCGTTAAGCTCATATTGATCAGTTCATTGCCCCCAAGCCAATTGCTTTTGTCTCATTTTTGCTTCTTTATCACCATCCATATAAAATCTCGTCTGATTGTCACTTATCAACAAATTACTTTGACCTCCATGCCAAAAGGTATTGCTCTTAAACCACTCCTCTTTCTCATATGCGCTGCCATCCCGTCCTATAACTAAAGGCAACAAATTAATACCCAAAACCTGTTGAGTGAGGCTTTTTTTGCCGCTTTCGAACTTCCAGGCATCAAGTTTTGTCATTACTTTTTTAAATTGTAATTTTCTGGCCACACTTGCGGAAATCATAAAAGAATTTGAGCGAATATGATAATTTGGAAAAGGTAGGAAGAAGAACCGATACCTAATTAGTCGACAATACACTTGCCAACGGAGCTTTTTGTTATAGCCATTTTTTGACTTAATTATCTTATACTGTTCTTTTAAGTCGGTAAATATACTTTCATATGATCCTGTAGCGCCGACAAGTCCAACGCCAATTCTTGAAGCATGAGAGTACATTTTTGCCAACCATTCTTTGTCAAGAATAATTGAAAATGAATTAAGAAAACAAAAATATTCATGCCCAAAAGATTTTAATACCTTTAAATATGTCGAAATATCTAAGCCAATATCTTGTACAAAAAATGTTTTATTAGGAATATCAGCTAAAATTTGTTCATATTGAAAAAGATCATCATTTTTATTGAATCCTTTATATATAATCAAAAGTTCATGTTCAAGGCCACTTTGGTTGCTTTTATATGATTCAATAAATTTTTTAAAAGGTTCTATACCGTTGATAGCTCTAACTAAGTGAGCAACACATACATTAGCCATTCAACACCAACCTCCGACAGGGAACAAAAGCCAAATTTTTCAGATCAGACCAGAACCCGCCACCAAATTTTGTAATAATATTCCTTTGGACAATAAGGAGTGCAAATCTCTGCATGCAGCCCATATGCATATTGCAAATACTCAATCTCTTCCACGCCACCATTCAATCGTCTGCTTCAAGCCATCCTGCAACGCGTATTGGGGTGTCCAGCCAAGGTTGCGTAAGCGCCGGTTGTCACCGCAAATAAACATCGGCTCCCAATCGCGATAAGGCAAAGCCCCATATTTGACTAGGTCTGGGCATCCTAAAATTTCCCCGGTTGTTTCCATTAACCTCCTTATGGTCAACGGGTCACCTGAAGATACATTATAAATACCGCTGGCTTTATTTGAGACTAATGTCCAAAATGCCAAAGCTATGTCTTCAACATACAAGTAATCCCGCACCTGCTCGCCCGGGGTTGCCGGAAAGGCCTCCCCTTTCATTAGCCCCCGAATCAAGGCCGGTACCAACCGTCGTTCATCTTCGTAAGTTCCGTAAAGATAAAAGATACGCGCCCAGGCAAAGTTGATCCCTGCTGCTGCAGCTATTTGCTGGCCGATGAGACTTAGAGATAACTTTGTGGCTGCATAAATCGTGGCCGGTCGGGTTGGACCGGTTTCGCTTAGAAATCCTTGTTCTGTGTCATATTCAGCACAGGTTCCAGCCATTACTACCTGTTGGCATCCAATCTCAATAAGCTCCTGTAAAAGTGTCAGGCTGGCCGTGAGGGCAACCACATTCTTTGGCGAATGCAGATATTTACCCGGTTCAGCGTACCAGGCCAGATGGATGCATGCTTCTGGCCGCCATTTGGTGATCACTGGTAGGTAATCGGCCGCAACGTTCAAATCACCATAAACCATAGTAATTTTGTCAGTAAGATCATGTATTCGCTGCAGTGAGACGTTTGGCCGGTCAAATGCCAACACTTCGCAGCCCGCATCAAGCAAGGCTCGGGTCACATGCGAGCCTACAAATCCCGCTGCGCCGGTCAGGAAAACTTTCATGGTCACTGCTCCTTGAGAAAATCTGGGTATCCTCGATCCTTCTCTGACATAAATGACTGCGCCAGAGGCCAGGCAATCCCAAAGGCCGGATCATCCCAACGCACACCTCTGGCACATTCTGGATGATAAAACTCCGACATCTGGTAAAAAACTTCTGAATTTTTCTCTAAAGTTTGAAACCCGTGTGCAAAATTTTCAGGGATGTAAAGCATTTTAAGATTTTTTGCGGTCAACTCAACGGCTGCCCACTGCTTGAAAGTGGGAGAATCGGGGCGCAAATCAATCACCACATCAAAAATTGCCCCCATCGTGCAGCGCACAAGTTTAGCTTCTTCATAGGGTGGTACCTGATAGTGCATACCGCGCAGGGTACCCTTGCGCTTGTTGAAGGAGACGTTGCACTGAACGAGATTCGGGTGAAGCCCGTAAGCGGTGAATTCCTCACAGCAGAAAGTGCGCGCGAAAAAGCCCCGCTCGTCCACAATTGGTTCCGGCTCGATGACGAAGGCACCTCGTTGTTTCAAGGGTAAAAATTTCATTCGAGCACCTTGACGCGCGGTATGGGCACCACGAATTTGCCGCCCCATTCTCGAATATGAGCTATTTGGTCGACAATCTCGTCCTTCAGGTTCCACGGTAGAATCAGCACATAGTCGGGTTTCGTATCGCGCAGTTTTTCCGGGGCAAGAATCGGGATGTGCGTACCCGGCAGGTAGCGCCCTTGTTTGTGTGGACTGCGATCCACCGTGTAGTCGAGGAAATCCTGTCGGATACCACAGTAATTTAGCAGCGTATTGCCTTTGGCGGGTGCGCCGTAACCGACAACGCTTTTGTCAGTTCGTTTAGCAGCAATTAGGAAGTCGATCAACGCACGCTTGGTTTCGCGTACCTGCTCGGCAAAGGCGGTATATGCAGAAAGGGTTGTCAGACCCGCTGCCTTTTCGCATGCTTTCAGCTCCGATACAAGGACACTCACGGGTTTCTCTGAATTCTCCGCATGCCGTCCATAGATGCGCAGCGAGCCGCCGTGCGTCGGCAGTTCCTCGACATCGAACAGGGTCAGTCCATGTTTGGCGAACACACGTTCCACTGTGGTGAAGGAGAAATACGAGAAGTGCTCGTGGTAAATGGTGTCAAACTGGTGTTCCTGCATTAACCTCAACAGGTGCGGGAATTCCATTGTGATCACGCCTCCCGGTTTCAGTACTATTTTCAGAGCGGCGACGAAATCGTTGAGATCCGGCACATGGGCTATCACGTTGTTGCCAAGCAACAGATCGGCATGCAGTGCTTCCCGCACCAATTCTTGGGCGGTGGTGATACCAAAAAATTGTATACGCGTGGGGATGCCCTTTTGACGTGCTACTTCGGCGACATTAGCTGCCGGTTCTAACCCGAGCACTTGGATACCTTTCACTTTGAAATACTGCAGGAGATACCCGTCGTTGCTACCAATTTCAATCACCTGGCTCGATGAATCAAAACCGAAATGTGTGACCATCTTTTCGGTATAAACCTTGGCGTGAGCCAGCCAGCTGTCGGAATAGGAAGAAAAGTAAGCATAGTCGCTGAAGATGTCCTGCGGACTTTCGAATTCGGGTAACTGGACCAGAAAACACTCGCCGCAAACGTAAGCGTGCAGCGGGTAGAACGGCTCCATCCGTTGTATAGATTCTGCTGAAAGGTAGGCGTTGGATAGCGGCGACATGCCAAGATCACAAAAAGAATGCTCAAGTGGTGTTGCGCAAAATCGGCACTTTCCGGATTTCATACTATCTCTCTTTCCTGATAACTATTGATTTGATTTTGTGTAAGTCGGCGCATATCTTCATTGTTTCGGTAACCCTGATACCATTCGACGATCCAATCCAACGCCGTCTCCAAAGACAGCTTGGGCGACCAGTTTAATTGGGTTTTTGCCTTTGAACAATCCAGCCTCAGGCAATTAGCTTCATGAGGATGATTGGACGAATCATATTTCCAGCATGCACCGTCCCCCCAAAGTCGAACGAGAAAATCCGCTATCCATGAAACAGGTCTTGTATCCTGCTCATTAGCTCCGAAGTTCCATCCCTCCGCAAACCTCGGCCCATCTTGCCAAAGCCTCTCTGCCAGGGTTAAATACCCGTTAAGTGGGTCAAGCACATGTTGCCAAGGACGGACGGCATTGGGATTACGAATCATAACGAGACGGTTTTTCATAAATGCGTTCATGATATCAGGTATAAGGCGATCCCTGCCCCAATCTCCTCCTCCGACTACATTACCGGCCCTGGTGGTCGCCAGTGCTATACCGTGACGTAAGTAGTGTTCAGCATTGAAATAGGCGCTCCGATACGCCGAGGCAACCAACTCCGCGCACCCTTTGCTGTTGGAATACGGATCAGACCCACCAAAAGGATCATTTTCACGGTATCCCCAAACCCACTCTTTGTTTTCATAACACTTGTCGCTTGTAACGATAATCACAACTTTAATGTCCTTAGAATAGCGAACTGCTTCCAAAATGTTTACCGTGCCCATGACGTTCGTCGCATAAGTTTCAACGGGATTATCATAGGAGAGCCTGACCAATGCCTGGGCGGCCATATGGATGATTATTTCGGGCCTGTTTTCAGAAATGCATGATTTTAAACGATCAAGGTCACGCACGTCTGCGGCAAGGGATTTCATTCTCGATGCAACATCTGCGATTTCAAACAGGCTGGGATTACTCGGCGGTGGCAATGCATACCCGATAACTTTCGTCCCTAAGTTCTGCAACCATAAAGCGAGCCAACTTCCCTTAAACCCGGTATGTCCTGTAACCAGCACCTTTTTTCCTTTCCAGAATTCGGGACTCATTTCCAGATCCTCCATGGCGCCTCACCGGAACTCCAAAGCTCTCCCAGCTGCCTTTTATCACGCAGGGTGTCCATAGGCTGCCAAAATCCTTTGTGTACAAAAGCAGACAAATTTCCCTCCATCGTGAGCCTTTCCAATGGCCCACTCTCCCATACCGTGTCGTCTCCTTCAATATAATCAATCACTTTGGGCGACAGCACAAAGTACCCTCCGTTTATCCAACCGCAATCACCTTGTGGCTTTTCTTCAAAACCGGTGACCATGTGCTGTTCTATATCCAAAGAGCCAAAGCGGCCGGGCGTTTGAACAGCCGTTATAGTTGCAAGTGTCCCTCGTGCCTTGTGAAAAGCTATTAATTGGGTGATATCCACATTACCCAAACCATCTCCGTAAGTGAAACAAAACTCTTCATTATCGAGGTAATGTCGCACACGTTTTAGCCGCCCACCAGTCATTGTATTCTGGCCGGTATCCACAAGGGTAACCCGCCATGGTTCGGCGCTATTCTGGTGAACTTCCATTTTATTTTTGCCTATATCAAAAGTTACATCCGACATGTGTAGGAAATAATTGGCGAAGTATTCCTTAATCAAATAACCCTTATATCCCAAGCAGATTATGAAATCGTTAATTCCATGGGCAGAATAAATCTTCAAAATATGCCATAAAATAGGTTTTTCTCCAATTTCCACCATGGGCTTTGGCTTGAGATGGGTTTCTTCGCTTATGCGAGTTCCAAATCCTCCTGCCAGAATAACTGCTTTCATTTTTAGCCCTCCAATATAAAAGTGATATAATAATCTACAGTTTTTAATTTCAGTCCATCATCAAAATTGAAACATAAAATCATAATAAATTGCGCAATTACAATCTCAATGAAAAATCTCCTTTTTCTTTTGTTAAATTCTTATTGTAGTATGGATCCCTGAGTTTTAAAATATCTTTCCATTTTTCCTTAAATCTTTTTTCTTCATTTTTGAAAATCACTAATTTCTCAGGGGAAATATCATAACCACGACTTAAAGATTCGTGATGATAAAGCTCTGCATAGGGAGTATATATAATTAAATAATCCTTTTCTCTCATTTTTAAACATAGGTCAACATCATTGTATGCAAGCGCTAAGTTTTGATCAAAGCCATCAACTTCATTTAATATTGACTTTTTTGTCATTAAGCAAGCGGCTGTAACGGCACTGAGATTCTGGATGATCTTTTGTCTGCCAAAATACCCAGGCGAGTCTTTAGGGGAATTTTTATGGGGATGGCCGGCAACACCTCCTTCAATCCCAATTATTATACCAGCATGCTGTAGTGTATCATTTGGATAATACAATTGCGCACCAACAGCACCAACATCGTTTCTTTGCGCATGTTCAAGCATTGATTCAATCCAATCATTACTAATAATTTCAATATCATTATTTAAAAAAATGATATACTCTGTTTTAATTTTAGAAACTGCATAATTGTTTAGCGCTGAAAAATTAAATGGCTTATTGTAATTAAGAATCTTAAATACTGGATTAGTTTTTAATGCATCCAAATAATGAAAAGTCTCTTTTTCTTCACTATTATTATTAATTAAGACTATTTCATAATTTTTATAACTAGATTTCCGTATAATGCTATTTACACATTTTTTTAAAATTCCTACTTGATCTTTAAAAGGAATAATAATTGATATTTTTGGCATAGATAATAACCTTCTTTTGATTCTATAAGCACCCGGGAAATATCCATCAATGACTTGTCCATCTATTTTATTTCTTTCTAAATAATCATTCAAAGCCTTTTTGGCTGCACCATATGCATAACTCTTTTCAGATGTACCGGATGCAGCAGAACCTGGTATTTTCCGCCAATGATAAAGAATTTTAGGAATATGGAAAATATTTTTTGTTTTTTCAATAAATCTTAAATTGAAATCAGAATCCTGACTTCCTTCATATCCTTTTCTAAATCCGCCAATTTCATCAACAATACTTTTACGATAAACACTAAAATGATTTATATATAGGACTGATAAAAATGTGTCAGGAGACCAATCAGGTTTAAAAAATGGTTCACATCTTGTTCCATCAGTCTCAATTTTATCTTCATCACTGTAAATCAAATCCGCTTCTGGATGCTTATTTAAGAGTTTTAAGTTTTCAAATAATGCATCAATACTTAACTCATCATCATTATCTATTAATCCAATAAAATCACCAGTTGCCAATGATAATGCTTCATTAGAAGCACCAGAAATGCCCTGATTTTTATCAAGATATTTAATTTTAATTCTCTTATCTTGCATTGAAAATAGTTTTAATGTCTTTTTTATATGCTTTTTGGTAGACGCATCATCAACTATACATAATTCCCAGTTCTCATATAATTGTCTCAGCACTGACTTTATCACTTTCTCAAGCCATATTTGATCTACATTATATACTGGCATAATTATACTTATCTTAGGAAGATATTTTAGATTTTTAATTTCCTCTCGAATCGTTTTAAAATCTTTGTCGCAAGTCTCCCATTTTTTAATCCAAGTCTTATAGTCGCTTGGCGCCACTACGCTTCGTATTTTTCTTTGTTTCAAGTGATTCTTTGTTTTTTCGTAGGTTGTATAAAAGCCATCTCGTTTAAAACCGCTACGGCCTAATCTAAATAAGCGTAAATACTCTTGGAAATTTTTACTGGAGTTGGTCACGGCCTGGTACTTCTTCAAGTAGTTTGAAGAATTGAAAGATGCATTAGGATCTCTTCCCTCTTTGAAACCATACTTAACATAATGTGCCAAAGGATTCATCCCTGAATCAGCAACATCCGGGTTTTGTAGCAAATAAAAAGACGTGCAAAACAGTGAGCTGGGGTCTCTTCCTTCTTTGGTACCGAATACAATGTAGTGTATGATTGGATTCACACCCGATAAAGCTACATCGGGGTTCTGTTCAAGATAAAATGAAGTGTCGAATAAAGAAGAATTCTTTATCAATCTGTATTGTCGATTAATAAGATAGCGGACTGTTTTTACTTTGCGCTTCAACTTCCTAGCATATAGAGACATCCACCTTAATGGTGCTGTAACCTTCCATGATCTTGAGTTCAAAATAACCTCACGGGAGAGTCTTTCAGCCCCTATCTGTATTTGCAATGAATCAATTTGACTATGGAACTGCTGAATTTGATCTTCTCTTTCCCTTACTCCATCTCGCAAACCTGCCACCTCAGCATCTAAACCCTGAATCCGCTCATCCCTTTCTGTAATCCCCTCTCGCAAGCCTGCCACCTCAGCATCTAAACCCTGAATCCGCTCATCCCTTTCTGTAATCCCCT
>CAZQOH010000020.1:0-16030 GCA_964594355.1 uncultured Desulfobacterales bacterium | reverse complement strand
CGCCAAGAACGCTTAATCAAATGTCCCCAAATTGATTAGCTCGGAAGCTCAGACCCTGCGTACATTCTTTGAAACGGAACGTTATTTTGGCAAACACTATAACCTTTGAGGTCTCCAAGGGTACAAAGAATAATGTAAAATTATTTTCTGACATCAAAAGAAAATATAATTCAGAATAACAAGAACGATGGTTCCGGCCAGTGCAATTCCAACATAATTGCGCAGTTTCCCCGTCTGGATAATGACCAGTCTTTGACCGGAAAAAATCACCGAGTCGGCACTAACATTTACTGCACCGTCTACTCCTTTAGAATCGGTAAAACCGGCAAATTTGCCTAGTGTCCTCCCTACAGTTCCCATAAAGTCGACCAGTCCATCGATAATCTTTTGATCAAACCAGTTCAATGCCAACATGAGTTTCATTACCATCCAGACTATCGTATAATGATAAATTTCATCCAAATAATATTTTTTATAAATCAAATTATAGGGAAATCGTAGGAATATTTTTTGACTGGCAAGTAGTTTGCCGGGTAAAGTATTTTTTTCTTCCTTGTAAAGCCATCTTGCGATTACGGCACCGATAATCGCCATAATGATGGAGGCTCCCATGATAGCCCATTCCTGAGCATTTTCGTATCCCATTGACTCAATTAAATGGGATGAGGACTCAAATACCGGTTCTGTCCAGCTTTCAAAAAGATTGATAACATGCCAGAGATGAGGCATACCCACGAAACCTCCTAAAATGGAAAGCAACCCTAATACAACTAAAACATATGTCATATTTTTGGGGGATTCCTTTGGTTTATGATGGGGATCTCCCCGATATTCTCCTGTAAAGGTCATGAAATAGGAACGGAACATATAATAGGAAGTACACACCGCCCCTATGATGCCAAGTAACCAAATAATTTTTCCTCCGCCAGGGAGCATCATGTTTCCGCTGTTAAAGGCTTTCCACAGAATTTCATCCTTTGAAAAAAAACCGCTAAAAAAAGGGAAACCTGCGATGGCAAAGCATGCCATGAGATAGGCCCAACGTGTAATGGGCAAATAGTCTTTAAGTCCTCCCATTTTTCTCATGTCTTGTTCATGATGACAGCCGATGATGATTGAACCAGCAGAGAGAAACAAACATCCTTTGAAAAAGGCATGAGTCATGAGATGGAAAATCCCGGCTGAATATGCTCCCACACCAACACCGATGAACATATAACCGAGTTGGCTGATCGTTGAATATGCCAACACTTTTTTAATATCATACTGAAAAAAACCGATAGTGGCGGCGTACAATGCCGTAACTGCACCAAAGAGGGCAACCCAGGTCATGGCAAAGGGCGAGAGCGAGTAAAGAAAATGGAGTCTGGCTACCATATACACACCGGCGGTTACCATTGTGGCTGCATGGATTAAGGCTGAAACAGGCGTGGGACCCGCCATTGCATCAGGTAACCAAATGTAAAGCGGTATTTGAGCCGATTTTCCCATGGCGCCCACAAATAGACATATACAAACCAGCGTAATCAAAGAAACTCCGAATATTTTCTTATTAATAAGCGCCTTTCTTACCGATTCAACCTCTAAAGATTGTTCAATGTCATGAAAAACCAGTGATGTGCTGATATGGGTTTCTTCAGAGGTTGTTTGTGTTTGCGATGAATGGTTAGTTAATGCCGAAGATGCGCTTAATCCCCAAAAGAGAATAAAAACGCCTATAATAAAACCAAAATCTCCCACCCGGTTGACGATAAACGCCTTCATCCCCGCCAGGGCATTTTTTTTGTCTTTATACCAGAAACCTATGAGAAGATAGGAACAAAGACCTACACCTTCCCAGCCTATGAACATCATGAGAAAATTATCTCCCAGCACAAGCACCAACATAGCGAACATGAATAGGTTTAAAAATGAAAAGAACCTCCAGTACCCCGGATCATCTTTCATATATCCTATGGAATAGATATGAATGAGCGTTCCTACGAAAGTCACAACCAGTGCCATAACTGCACTGAGAGGATCTAACAAGAAGGCAATATCTACATTCAGGTTTCCAATGTGCAGCCAGGACCAGGCTTTAAAATAAAGCATTCTTGAATGGGAACTCAGACCAGCTAGTTTTATAAACCCGACAACAGAGATAAAAAAGGATACCATGGGAAATATAATGGCAGGCAGGTGTATCCATTTTACGCCAAGCCTCTTCTGAAGTGTTTTACCAAACAGTCCGTTATAGATTGCTCCGATCAAAGGGAGAAGCGGAATAAAGAACAGAAAAGGAAATGTATGAGATATTTCGTGATTCATATTTTATGGTTTTTTAAAAGTCAAAAAAATGTCTTTTTACGAATTCATTATTTATCTCTTCATTGTTACCAGCTCTTCCATATCAATAATCTTATCGAAGTTTCGATAAACGGCAATTACAATCGCAAGCGCCACAGCACATTCCAGCGCAGCAAGAACAATGCAAAATAGCGCAAATATATTGCCGTCAATATTTCCGTGAGAAAAGTGGGAAAACGCTAGAAAATTTATATTGGCTGAGTTTAAAATGAGTTCAACACCCATAAGGACGCCTATGGCATTCCTTCTGGTAATTACGCAATAAAGTCCGAACGAGAAAACCAACGCACCGATAACCAAAAAATGGCTCAATCCAACATTCATGGCGCATCCTTTTCTTTACGAGCTACCACAACGGCACCGATCAGCCCCACCAGCAGCAGAACAGATAATACTTCAAATGGTAAAAGATATTTAGTGAGAAGACTGTTTCCAATGGCAGATGTGGTAGGTGCAAAATTAACGGTGTCGAGTTCTTTCCAGGGCGTTTTTATTGATATATAGGTCAACAGTAGAATTAAAAAGGTAATGATAATACCGCCGCTAAAAACGCTTACAGAAAGATTTGATATCTTAATTTCCTTTAGACGGCTAGATAGCATCACCGCAAAAAGGATAAGAACGAGGATTCCCCCGACATAGACAAGCAGCTGGGTCGCTGCCAGAAAATCCGCCGAGAGCAATGCAAAAAGTCCAGCAACGCCAAGGAAGGTTACCACCAATGCAAATGCGCTCCGCATAATGTTCCTTGAAAGCGCAACGATACCTGCCGAACCAACTACAAAAAACGCTAAAATGTAAAATACTGCGTCGTAGACTATGTGAGTCATTTATAAATCCCTTTAAATGTTTATTTTGCCCTGAAAAATCTGGTCCTTTGTGCCAGGTCAGAGGCCTATGGCTCTGCCGAAATAAATTGATACAAAATTAGAAGCACGAAATACGAAATACGAAACAAACTCTAATGACCAAAATTCTAATGTTCAAAATAAATACACCGTTATGAAATGAATATTTTCTTGATTGTTTTTAGAATTTGAGCATTAGAATTTAAGATTTGTTTCGGATTTCGATATTCGAATTTCGGATTTAACCCGTTCAACAGTAAAACATCCCCTTCCAGGGTAACCCAAAGCCTGGCCTCTGGACCAGGATATTTACTGTATTATCTTACTCCCCTTGTGTACTTTTCACCTTACGGTGATCTACTGCAAATTCAGGAGGTGAAAAAAAATCTTTTAATTTATTTTTTGCTATCTTTCCGCTTTTATCAAGTGGTATATCTTCCATGGATTTCGGTTTTTTGAATGGACGAACGGGTGTATCAACAAATTCAAGTACCAGATTTTCAATATAATGACTAATTCCGTTGAAAATTTTTGTATGATGGATTGCACCGGTTGAACACCCTTCTACACAGAGCCCGCAAAACATACACTTTGAGATATCAATATCAAAACGGGTAATGAAACGTTCTTTTGTTTCAGTATTTTTTTCAAGATCGATGGCTATACAATCTATGGGGCAGGTGTTTGCGCATCGAAGGCAGGCGATGCAATATGGAAGATCTACCTCCAGGATACCACGAAATTGCCGGGGGAGCAATGTGTCGATCGACTCTTCCATTTTATAAGGGTACTGGATAGTTATAGGCCTGCGGAATAAATAGCTCATGGTTACTGCCATTCCCTCCAGTATTGAAACCACCAAAAGGTATATATTTTTAAAATATTGCAAAACCGGCAAATGAGATTTTGCGTTTACGGCATTTTCCATGGCGGATACCATTGTGGTGCTTCTTTGAACCTCTCAAACTTTGGTTTATCTGTTATATAATTATATCTGATTCTTAAAAGATACCATATTGTGATACCTGCTCCGATACCGAACATGACTATTCGGATAGCAGTTCCTATGATTGTTTCCCATGGGAATATCAACATCCATATCATGGTTCCGATAAGAGATACCAATGAAATGGGAACAAAATAAGTCCAACACACAAAAGCCATTTGATCAACACGGACTCTAGGTAGTGTCCAGCGTAACTGGATGACAGTAAAAACAACAGCAAGTGACTTTATACAAAAAATTGCTATACTGATTAAAATTAATAACAAACTGGATTGGATTGCTTCCAGGCTTACACCGGGAACTTGCCAGCCACCCAGATAGGTAAGCGTTACCAAAGCACCGAATACCCACATATTAGCCCACTCTGCCATGGGAAAAATAAGGAATCGAAGACCGGAATATTCGGTGTTGTATCCGGAAACCAATTCGCTTTCTGCTTCCGGCAGGTCAAAAGGCACACGGTTTCCTTCTGCAAGGGAGGATATAAAAAAGATAAAAAAGCCCACCAGAGTAAAGGGACTGTGAAAAACAAACCATTCCCATGGCCATCCGCCCTGTGCCATAATAATTGATTGGGTGGACAGGCTTCCTGCAAGCATAATAACCATCATTAAGGATAATCCGGTAGGAATTTCATAGGAAATAATCTGAGCCGCCGATCTTAGGGCACCGAAAAGAGCCCATTTAGAGTTGGACGACCAGCCGCCCATAATAATTCCCAATACCACCAGGGATGTGAATGCGAGTATGTAATATATGCCGACGTTCAAATCTGCAGCAATAATTCCGTAACCAAAAGGAAGTGCAACAAAGGCGCCAAAAAGGCCCGTAAACACGAAATAAGGCGCCAAACGAAATAAAATTTTATCCGCATCTTTTGGGACAAGATCTTCTTTAAGGAACAATTTTATTCCATCGGCAATCCATTGTATAATTCCCTGGGGCCCTACAAGATTGGGGCCGATTCGGCTCTGGATTCTTCCGGCAATACGCCGTTCCACAAAACTGGTAATTCCTGCGAATAGAGCGGCAAAATTGAGCAGAATAAACGAAGCGAGAAAGATAATCAGTGCATACCATAAAACAAGGTAATTTGAATTTGCAGGCTCGATGTTGAAAATCATCAGGAACAGTCTGTCGGCCAATTCTTTCATCGATCCACCTCCGGGGCAACAATATCGAGACTCCCGATTAATGCGATCAGATCGGCGAGCATAAGCTCCTGACTTATTTTTTCTACAATAGACATGGCGGTAAATGATCCTGTCTTTATTTTTAACCGGTATGGTTTATCTGTTCCGTCTGAAATCAGATATACTCCCATTTCACCTCTGGCACTTTCAATCCGGGAATAAAACTCATTCTCCTTAATCTTCAATTTACTCTTTACTTTGGCTCGGTGTTCACCTGCCGGAAGATTTTCAAAAGCCTGACGAATAATCTTACAGGATTCTTTCATTTCTAGCATGCGTACCATGTACCTGTCGTAACAATCCCCCTGTGTTCCTCTAAAACCCTTCCCCAACGGGACTTCAAAATCAAAGTTTGGATAAGCGGAATATCCCAAAATTTTTCTGAGATCTATATCGATTCCAGACCCCCTTAAATTGGGACCTACAAGCCCGAAATTCATTGCATCAATGGGAGTTATTACCGCAACATCCGCAAGACGTCTGATAAAAATCTCATTATTTGTTAAAAGACGATTGTACTCTTCTACAATGGGTTCAAAATGATCCAGAAACCGTAAGATCTTATCCGGCAAATCGGAAGGAATATCGGCATATACGCCTCCGACCCGCATATAGTTATAGGTGAGTCTTGCTCCGCAGAGCTCTTCCATAAGATCGTTAATAAATTCACGTTCTCTGATCCAATGTAAAAATGGTGTGATTGCCCCTAGATCATGACCCAGTGCCCCGGTGGCAATTAAATGGCTTGCTATCCGGTTTAATTCACATGCAATTACCCGAAGATACTCCGCTCGTTCCGGCACCTCTATACCGGCAAGCCGTTCAACGGCCATGGCAAAGGCTTGATTGGCAAACATTGCGGCTAAATAGTCCACGCGGTCCGTATAAGGCATGAATCCGGTGTAAGGCGTCATCTCTGCCAGCTTTTCTATGCCCCTATGTAAGTAGCCGATATTCGGACGGGCCTGGTGCATAACCTCCCCATCCGTAACTACAAGGAAGTTCAACACACCATGGGTTGACGGATGCTGAGGACCCATGTTGAGTACCATCTCTTCTTCGAATGGAGAGGATAGTAACTTTAAATGTTTTAAATCATCATCTTTTTTTATCGAATTACTCATTCTTTTTCCGAAGAAGTTTTAGTGGATCTTGCCGGGTGGTTTCCATATCATGGTAAGAATCATTTTCTTTATAATCTTTTCTAAGGGGATGACCCTCCCAATCATCAGGCAGTAATATTCTCTTGAGATTAGAATGGCCGATGAAATTTACTCCAAGAAGATCAAATATTTCCCGTTCAAACCAGTTGGCAGCTTTCCAAACGCTTTCCAAGGAATCCAGTTCCGGTTTGTCTCTGGAAACAGTAGTTTTTAGCACACAAAGATGATTCAGTTCTGAAGAAAAAAGGTGATAAACAATGTCGATTTCATTTCTATCGGGATAATCGACACCGGATATATTGGAAAGAAAAAAAATTTTTGTTTTTGGATTATAGCGTAAAAAAGCGCAGATAGTCTGAATGTGGTTGCGATTTATTTTAATATATGGATTTTCCGTTTCAACAATCTCCGGAATGATTTCGTCTCCGAAATGATCTATCAGCAATTTGTATAGATCAGAAGTATCCATCAGATTAATCGGTTTGCCCTCCTGCTTAAAGAGTATACATCTCTCGCTATATACCCTCTCTATCCGTTCCTTTTGTTTTAAGCCAGTCCTCTTTTAACATGATTTGTTGAATTTTTAAAATCCCTTCAGCAAGCGCTTCCGTCCTGGGTGGACATCCAGGGATGTAAACATCCACGGGGATGACCTTATCGATTCCTTTTAAGACGGAATAACTTCTCTGGAAAAGTCCCCCGCAGTTTGCACAGCTTCCCATGGAAATAACATATTTTGGTTCTGCCATCTGATGGTACAAAAGCTTTACGCGTTCTGCCATCTTGTAAGTTACGGTTCCTGCAACGATCATAAGATCTGCCTGCCGCGGTGTAGATCGGAATACCGCTCCGAACCTGTCTAAATCGGTCCTGGGTCCACCGGATTGCATCAATTCTATGGCACAGCATGCGGTTCCGAAAAGTAAATACCATATGGATGATTTTCGCATCCAATTAATTACGCCGTCTATGGTAGAAACTATTAACCCTTTCTCAGTAATGGTGGTATTTTCTTTCATCTTCTCCTAATGGGGATACATGTCCCAGTTTTTTAAGCCAGCGAATATCCTGGTGCCGCCAGACATAGACCAGTGCCAGGGCGAGGATGAGTAAAAAGATAAAGATTTCGATAAATGCCAGTGTTCCGCGCTGTTGAGCTATCCACTCCCGGAATACAACAACAACCGGAATCGTAATCGCTATTTCCACATCAAAGATGATAAAGATTAAGGCGAGGATATAGAATCTTGGATTAAAGTTAAACCATGCTTCACCGATGGGTCGTTCGCCGCATTCGTATATGGTAGCCTTTTCCTTATTAGGAACTTTTGGCCTGAATAAGGAACCTACAAAAAGAATAGTGACTACAAAAAGCAAGGCCAGTAGGATAAATACAAGTACTGTAGAGAATTGAAACAGCATGGTGTATTCCTTTTATCACAATGGGTAGTTGATAGTCCTGCAGTAAGTATTTTTTTTGATCATAAATAGTTAACCCTAACTTGCTTTTTATGTAGGTGTTGATTGAAATTCATCAAACCACTTGTGAAAGTCAGACATGAGAATATCATAACGATGCTTCATGCCTGTGTACATCTGCGCATTCTGAATTGCCAGTGCACACTGGTTGCTAATTGAGTGCATCAGGTAAATTTCATCTTCGGAAAATTCGTATTCGTGGTAAGTATACAACCGCAAAACACCGACGCTCTTTTTCCGGATTAATAAAGGAATTGTTAGGAGGGATGATATCCCTTCTTTGCGCGCTTCATCCGGGTATTGAGCTCTTGGGTCGGTGGTTAAATCTCGAATAGCAACACATTTTCCCTCAAGTGCTTCTGCAATACTTTTATCGGCGTCTACAGGACCTTTATTCAAGTAATCGCTGCTTAATCCATAAGAAGCCTTCAATAAAAGTTTTTTTCTTTCGGTATCGAGCAATCTAATCGTACAACCTTTTGCACGCAACTCTTCAGTGATGACTTTTACGATCGATTCAAGAACTTCATCGATATCCAGAGAGGATTGGACGGTTTCCGAAACCCGCCCTAAAATTTCGTGGAAAATAGAATGAATAATGGCACTGGTGGTGAATTCGGCAACGACATTAATAATTTCAAGCTCATGGGGTGTAAATATTTTCTTTTCTGAAGTAGATAAACGCATAGAACCGATTACATTTCCTCTACTGACTAGGGGAACGGTAAGGAGTGATACGATTCCTTCTTCCTCATGTTCTTTTGGGTACTGGATTCTTGGATCTTTTGTGACATCTTCAATCAATACCATATTCCCACGGAGAGCTTCGGAAACACTTTTTTTTGCATCCAACATTCCTTTTTGAAAAATTTTCATAAATTTTTCACTTAATCCATAGGAGGAGATATGTTCCAAATGTTTCTGATCCTGACTCAGCAAAAGGTAATGGCACCCTTTCAGGGAAAGATTCTCCACAATGGTTTTTGTAATGACCTTGAGGACTTCTTTTGTGTCCATAGGGGAGTTAAATGCATTGCCTACTTCCCGGAATATATTCAGATAATTTTTGTCATCAATTTCCATAACTCCTCCTTTCAGGTGAGGAATTCTGTTCGGTTTAATTTGATGATTATGATCTTTGGAAAAGTAACTGTTTGAACATTTTATAGATTAAGCATTATAATGTCAATTGATTTTAATGTCTTTTAAACTACCAAGGTTTATGTGTAAATTCTATATAATTGGTATAATAAGTAGAATAAATACCCTTTGTTCTTGACAAATTTCTTTATCATGATAAATCGTTCATATAATAAAACCTGTTACTGCGAAGGAGGTAGTTATGGTTGCGTATAAGGTCTTGTTGCCCTACAATTTTACCGCCCATGAAAAAAAATCTTTGGCTTTTGTTATTGACACCTTCTCGCACCGAGAAGACGTTCAAATCACTCTATTCAATACTTATACCCCCTTGCCTAATATTGATATGGAAGGTAGCCCTGAACTCGCTAAAATGAAAAAAGGATTGACGTTTCTTTCCCAGGAACTCGAACAAAAAGAAGAGGGTCTCAAATCCGCCAAGACATTCCTAATTGAAAACGGTTTTTCAGAGGATCAGGTTAACTGCGTTTTTCAGAAGAAAGAAAAATCGCTTGCCGATGATATTGTCGATATGATTCTGAAAGAGCATTACAAAGTATTGGTATTTAGCCGCCAGCCGGGTAAGGTTGCACGGTTTTTTACTCGCAGCGTTCATGACAAAGCATTAGCAGCTTTAGAGAGCGTCACAGTCTGTATTGCCACATGATTTGATATCAGCAATTTCGTAAAAAGCAAAAAATATGATTTTTCACGATTCTTTGTCAGACCAGGATAAATTCCGCTTAAATAAAAAGTTACTTTAAGGGAGATAAGATTTAGGTTCCGCAGAGAGCGTAAACATCTTGATTCAAAAATCATGTATCATTTTAATTCAGGAGGAAGTAAATGAATGCTGAAACCAAGATAAACATAGAAATATTTAAGACGGTGACCAAGGCTATTGCAGCATCAGCTGACCTTGACATCATGTGCAATCACTTGTCTCAGTTGCTGGTGACGACTTTAGATATTAAGGGTTGTGGGATATTTATTTTGAATCCACAAACTGAAGAACTGGAATTGCTGGCCAGTTTTGGACTCAGCATGAAATATCTATCCAAGGGGTTAATCCGTGCGTCGAAAAGCATGGCTGAAACTTTTAAAGGAAAATCGGTCGTTACAGCAGATATCAATAAAGATACAACACTTCAATATCCGGAAGAGGCAAAAAAGGAAGGGATTGCCGCCATTATTTCTATTCCGGTTGTCTTTTTAGAAGAGGTTATCGGTACATTGAGGCTCTATCACCACCAAGTCTGGGATATCTCTGATCAAGACCTTGATTCTTTGAAACTTTTGGGTGAAAATATCGGACTTGCCATGACCTATACCCGTCTCCTCAATGCGGTTCAATCCATTGATGAGGTTATCAACTCTTCCCTGCCTAAAGATTTGTTGTTGTAAGAGTATATGAGATGGCACGGTCGCACTCATTTTAGATCAAAATTTCTTATTTTATTGGGTTAAATTCCTGCTCTTGTGGAAATATCGGCAAAAGGGGCGTTTTTCAAAGATCTCATGCCAGGAGGTTTAAACCATGTTTGAGACTTCAACAGAAGAAACCTTTGAGGACGGAGAGATCATTATCCAAGAAGGAAAATCCGGAGACTGGGTCTATGTAATCGAGTCTGGTGAAGTTGAGCTTTTTAAGAAGATAGACGGAAATAAGATAACCATAGAAGTTTTAAAACCAGGAGATGTCTTCGGAGAGCTTGCTTATTTTGCAGGAACATTTAGAACTCTTACCGCCAGAGCAGTGGGCAAAACTTTGGTTGGTGTTATCGATCGCAATTTTTTAGATGAGGAATTTAACAGGCTATCCGGAAGTTTTCGATTGATTTTAAAGAACCTTGCTTTGCGACTCATAAAGACAACTGAAAATGTTGCCAAGTTAAGAATGAAAGGACATGAGTCTCGTTTATCCAAGGTTCTTTCCCTCACCTTTAAGAGTAGTGAGGGTTTTATAAAGGCCTTTTCTAAAAATATCAGCAGCACCGGGATCTTTATCAAAACCCCCAAGCCCCTTCCTAAGGGAGAACGTTTTTTCCTAAAGCTAATACTTCCGGACGCTTCAAAACCGCTAAAGATCGGGGGTGAGGTTGCCTGGAGCCGGACCGAGACAGACGATTCGAAGAAGCATCCTCTTGGCATGGGTGTCAAATTCGTTGAAATCAGCACGGCAGATCGCAAGAAACTCAAAGAAGAGTTAATCAAAGCTAGATCCTAATATCAAAAACAATTTCCAAATTATAAACTGTTATCTTTTAAATTTATAGTTGATTTGTGAAGTTTAAACCGGACCCGTAATACACCATTTTCAAAACTTGTTGATACAATTCGAAAGCCGCCAATCTCATTTGTTGAGCAGATATGCGGACCAATACAGGGACAGGTATCATAATCTCCAATGCTGATAATTCGAATCCTGTTCCCCACGTCTTTTGGCAATCTTTGGATATTATAATATTTTTTTGCATCTTCTTTAGTAATATATGTTTCATTAACCGGCATATCAGCTTGGATAACTCCATTTACACACATTTCGATCTTTTGAACTTCTTCTTTAGTTAACACGCGATCAAAATGATAATCACATTTTGATTTTTTCTTTTCTATATGTGCCGAAAAACAACGACCACAATTAAACATTCTGACCATTGTCTGATTTAGGATATGTTCTGCGGAGTGCATTCGTGGATCAAATTCTTTTTTCATGTTTCAGACCTTGTTAAGTAGTTAAGTTGTTATTGTTTTCACTCAATTATTTGACGATATCTGAAATATCAATCATCTTTGGAGAAAAACAAGACTTAAAGTCGGCCAATATGTAATGACCAGTACCGCTCCAAAAAGGACAATCATAAACGGAATTGCAGCCTGATAAAGCTCAGCAATGGGTTTATTAAAGCGATAGCTTGCAATAAAAAGATTCATGCCGACCGGTGGTGTAAAGTATCCGATCTGCATATTGGCCAGAAATATGATACCCAGATGAACGGGATTTATGCCGTAACTTACGGCAACTGGCAGGATTAGAGGAACCATGATGACTATTGCTGAAAATATATCGAGAATGGCACCGAGTAATAGCAATAACACATTCAGCAGGATTAAGAAGACGATTTTACTAGAAACATGAGCCTGGATCAGATCAAACAACAGCTTAGGCACTTCGGCGTCGATCAGAAAGTTTGTGGATGCCAGTGATACGCCAAGTATCAGTAATATCCCTCCTACCATTATCATAGAATCCTTCATAATGCCCGGAAGCATTGATAATTTGATTTCCCTGTATATAAAAACCTCAACGATAATGACATACATGGCAGTGGCGGCGGCAGCTTCTGATATTGCTAAATATCCACCATAAATACCGCCAAGTATAAAGAATGGTAATGGTATTTCCCAAATCGCCTCACGTAATGCTGCAATTGCTTCTTTGCCGGAAAACGGTATCAAGGGCAAAGGGTCCCTTCGATTTGCCAACAGGCTCCAGACGGACAACAGCACAATCATAAAAAGACCAGGTAGAAGACCCGCCAAAAACAAGTCCTTTATTGCAAACTTTTCACCGATATTCATTTGTTGAGCAACAATACCGTAGAGAATGAGCGGCAATGACGGCGGCAATAGCAGTCCGAGGCTGCCGGATGTGGTCACCAGCCCGAGGCTGAATTTTTTTTGATATCCGGCGTGCCGTAATGCCGGATATAGTAATGCACCAAGGGCGACAATAGTAACACCGGACGCACCTGTAAAGGCTGTAAAGAATGCACAGGCAACGAAGGCCACAATTGCCAGTCCACCCGGCATCCAGCCAAGAAACGCTCGTGTAAATCGGACCAAGCGCTGTGATGTATGACTTTCCCCTAATATGTAACCTGCAAATGTAAATAGCGGAAGCGCCAGTAAAACAGGTGTGTCTGCAATCCGATACAGTTCAATAGCGATTACCGACAAATCAACTCCCAGATAATTGAATCCGATTATTGCAATCGCAAGAATAATAGCGAATAACGGAGTTCCCAAGATTGCAAGCAATATCAATATCAGAGCAAGAATGTAAGGTATCACGATGTGGACTTTACGATTTTTGTCAGATTAATAAATGATAAAATGAAGTAGCGTAGTGCGATTACGGAAAAGGCAAAAGGGATAATGGTTTCGCATATCCAAACCGGTACTTGGGCAAATATCATACCGCCGTATTCAAATTCCATCATAACGAATCGAAGGCTGTAATATGCCACAGTCGTACAAATAGATGCGGTAAACAAATCTACTATGCAGTTAACAGCGCCCTTTACCCTTTCCGGCAGATAACGGCTAATCACGTCAATACTGATGTGATTACCTTTTCGGCTGGCTACCATGGCACCTAAAAGACCAATCCATAGTACCAGAACACGTACCAATATATCGCCCCAGACAATTCCGATTCCAAATAGATTTCTCAATAAAATTTGAATGACCGCCATGCTGATCATTACGAATAGCAAACCAATAAGGATGCTATCTTCCAAACGGTATAGGATCAGCTGGGCCCGATTCATCAAGGATTTGTAAAGATTTTTATTCTTTGGCATCAAACTACTGCGAACGAAAGTCTTGAAGGTTATTTTCAAGGGTGTCTAACATATGCTGAGATATTTTACCTGTTTTGATTAGACGCTTTGGTAAGGTAGATGCTATGTTATACCACTCATTCAGTTCTTCAGCAGAGGGTTTGACAAGTTGAATCCCTTGCTTTTGTAGTGTTTCCATAGCCATTATATTATCTTTGCGATTCTTGTGATCGATTTCCTGGAACACGCGGCCCATTATCTTTCGCACGATACTTTGATCTTCCGGTGATATTTTCGAAAATGCCTTTCTATCTACCGCAAATACACCATAAATATAAAGAAACGGTGCATCCAGCAGATAATTAACCTGGGTATGCCATTGCAGTACAATAGCGCCAATCGGTGAAGTGGTTACCGTATTGATCAATCCGGTTTGTAAGCCCGCCCGAACGTCTGCAATGGACAAGGGGATGGGAGTTATGCCAAAAACTTTTACTGTCTCCAGGATTACAGGATCGTTATCCGGAACCCACACTTTCTGTCTTCGCACGTTATTGACGGATCGTATGGGTACATGCGACATAACGTAAGCAAAACCTCCTTCAGCAAGACCGAATGTCACGAATCCGCCTTTTTCCAGTCCGTCGACAATCAACCGGTCCATACGTTCACGCACATAATCTACTTCTTTAAACGATTTAAATTTAAAGGGTAAACAATAAATCTGGTTGTCTGAAAAATATTTCACCAGACTATTGGCAACAACGACTCCGCCATGTAATTGTCCGATGCGAATCTTGCGTAAAACAGATTTATCATCACCCATGACTCCTCCCGGGTAGTATTTAATACGTACGCGGTTGTCGGTTTTTTGGGCCACCTCCTTTGCACCGTCTCGCATTTTTATCATCCAGCTGGAGCCGTCAGGCGATAAAGTAGCAATCTTAAGAACCATTGCATCGGCTTGGCTTGTCAATAAAAAAAGAATCAAAATAGTACAAATTCTTATCATAAAAGGATTTCTCATCTTGTGTTAATTAAAAAAAATCGTCGGCGCTATTCAATAACTCCTGTGCTTGTTTTTGGGCCAGAGTATTCATAAGAGTATATCCTTGCATATTGGGTTCGGCTTTTAAAACTTCATGCAGCAACCGGTCATGAAGTTCTCGGTCAAATATCATGCGAGCATATTCTCTGGCATAGACCACTTTCGCCATCAAATTCTTTCCGCTAGAAATTTCGATGGCACGCTCAAAATGTTTACGTCCGACATCCGGCTTTCCACCTAAAAGAGGCGGAAGAAATGTTGCTAAAGTACCTAGATACAAATGGGCGCCGCCATCATGATAGGATTCATCCAATTCGAGGATCCGTTGCATAAGTGTTTCAACACGGGATATTTCGGCAACCGCATTTAGATCTTCTCTATGGGCCTGAATCCAACCGGCCCAGGCTGTTCCAAGGGCATATAATGTCGGTACATCCTTCACATCCATTGTTGATATAATGTTTGTAAAATCGCGGAATTTGATTTCCCTTAACGAACAGGCGCTTGACCTGTCAATACAAACAGCTTGTAAACCATAGCTTAACGCTTTGTCTGTCAACCTTTGAGCTCTATTTTTGTCCTTAATATACACGACTGTGTATGCAGTATATAAGGTCGCGGCTGAACGAAGCAGCGATGAATTATTCGGGTCACCATGTAGAAAACCGTCGATCATCAGCAAATAAGCCGGACCACCGGCCTCAACCGTTGCCAGATCATCATTGTTTACGATGGCATAAGACAGATCGTCGCTCAAATCGACCTTTGCAGAGGAGATAAATGAAGAACAGCTAGACAGCCATAAAAAACAAAAAAGGATACAAATTTGCCCATTAAAGAAAAAGATTTGCTGAAATTTGTTCGGTTTTGTATGCATCGTCGTTTATTCTACCCTAATCGAGTCAAAACTTGACGGGATGTTGCCCCAATCCCTTTTCGCTTTGTCTAAAGCGTTTTTTGATAAATCTAAGGCTTGCTCCAGGTGCTTTCAAAACTCGCCCTTCGGGCTCAAACAGTTGAAAGCACTGATCTTCCACTTCGCCAAGATTTATTTGCAAAAAAGCGCTTTAATGACCGCTCAAAGGGATTTGGGCAACAACCCGTTGATTAGGCGTTATCCGTTAATCGTTAATGGTTATTGGTTTACGGATTATCATTTATCGGTTTTATATCTCATTGTTGATAGATATATATAGTGTTTGTCAAAATAACGTTCCGTTTCAAAGAATGTATGCAGCGTCT